>JAAYLJ010000098.1 GCA_012521935.1 Campylobacteraceae bacterium
ATTTTTGATAATGAACTATGATATATCCCGCAAAGTGGATGTTTTGTAGTTGGATCTTGGGGGATTACTGCTTTTGCACCACTTTTTAATGCTTCATTCCAAAGTTTTTCTATCTGCTCTTTTTCTACAAAAGGAGCATCAACGCTTATGCAAAAAACATAACTATTTGGAAATTTTTCTAAAACAGTAGCTAGGCCAACCATTGGCGAAAAAACTCCCTCGCTCTCATCTAAAATGAGTGGAAACTCACCGCCAAACTTATCCTCTTTGCTGCTTATATGAGTTGATTTAAAAAGTGGCTTTAATCTATGAAATTGATAAGCTGTTAGGGTAGAAAAGCCCCTAAATGGGAGCAAAGATTTATCTTGCCCCATTCGTGAACTTCTACCTCCAGCAAAGATAACACAAGGAATTGGAAACATTAAAGATCTCTTGGATCAGTTATCTTTCCAGCAATTGCACTTGCTGCTGCTACGGCAGAGTTTGCAAGATAAACCTCGCTACTTCTATCTCCCATTCTGCCTACAAAGTTTCTATTTGTAGTTGATACACATCTCTCATTTTTCCCTAAAATCCCCATATATCCGCCAAGACAAGCTCCACAAGTTGGGTTTGAAACTACCCCACCAGCCTCAATGAAAATCTCAATTAACCCCTCTTTCTCAGCTGCTCTAGCTATTTTTTGAGTTGCTGGAGTTATGATTAGCCTTGTTTTTCTTGCAACTTTTTTACCCTTTAAAATTTTAGCGGCAATTCTAAGATCGCTAAGCCTTCCATTTGTACAGCTTCCTATAAACACTTGATCAATTTCCAAATCGTCCTTCACAGCTTCGCTAATGCTTTTTCCATTACTTGGCAGATATGGATAGGCAATGACTGGCTCAAGCTTGCTAACATCAATCTCTAAAACTTTGCTATAACTTGCCCCTTCATCTGAGTAGAAATATTTTGGCTCTCTTGGCAAGTTTTTATCTTTTAAAAACTCTTTAGTTATCTCATCTACCGCGATGATTCCATTCTTTGCCCCAGCTTCAATAGCCATATTGCAAAGGCTAAATCTATCATCCATATTTAAGTATTTTATAGCTTCACCTGTAAACTCTAAACTCTTATACAGCGCTCCATCAACCCCAATTAGCCTAATGACTTCTAAGATTAAATCTTTCCCATAAACATGCTCATTTGGCTTACCTGTAAATATGACTTTAATTGCTTCTGGAACTTTAAACCAGTTTTTTCCAGTAATCATTGCATAAGCTAAATCAGTTGAGCCCATGCCTGTTGAAAATGTTCCCAAAGCGCCATGAGTACATGTGTGACTATCTGCTCCTATGATGACATCTCCAGGAACTATTAACCCTTTTTCAGGAAGCAGAGCATGCTCAATCCCCATATCTTTTTCATCAAAAAAGTGCTTCAAATCATGCTCATATGCAAAATCTCTACTAATTTTTGCTTGATTTGCACTTGCTATATCTTTTGCAGGAATATAGTGATCCATAACGATTGAAAAACCATCTGGATTGGCAAGTTTTTTTGCCCCACTCTCTTTGAAAGCTTTAATGGAAATAGGAGTGGTTATGTCATTTCCAATAACCATATCTATCTCGCACTCAATCATATCTCCAGCCTTAACTGGGCGTCCCACATGAGATGAAAAGATTTTTTCTGTAATATTTTGCTTCATAATTTGCCTTTGAGAATTCTTTAAATAGTTAATCTAATTCTAACAAAGTTTGGTTTAATAAGGGTATAATCCAACAATGAAACATTTTGAACTAAGAGAGATTTGCAACTACCTCTTGCAATATAATCGCATAAATAGCATTAAAAGAGTTGATGATTTAACTTTAAGATTTGATTTTGAGGGAAAGCTTCTCCTATACGCATCACTTCAAAGAGGAAATAGCCACTTTTTTATAGCAAAAGAGTATAAAGAATCAAGAGAATATGGCGCTCCATTTGACACTTTGCTTAAAAAATATTTTACAAACTCCATCATAGAAAAAATCTTTGTTTTGGAAGGAAATAGGATTGTAAGATTTGCTATTAAGCATAAATCTTCCTATAAATCGCAAAAATACATCTTGCAACTTGAATTTACAGGCAGAAATACAAATGCCATCATTTTAGATGAGAAAGAGAGTGTCATTGAAGCCTTAAGACACATTGATAAAAGCGTATCTTTTAGACAAGTTAGAGTTGGAGAGATTTTAAAACCACTTCCCAAAATTGAGTTTAAAGAAGAGGTTATTAAGATTGAAAATATAGAAGATTTTTTATACCAAACCTATAAAAATGAGACAAAATTAAAACTTGAAATAGCCAAAAACGCAAAATTAAATAGCCTAGAAATTAAGAAAAAAAGATTAGAGAAAATCTTAAATGGTTTGGAAAATGAGGAAGAGCTCATTAAAAAAAGTGAAGAGCTAGCACAAAATGGAGCTTTAATTTTGGCAAATTTACAAAATATTAAAGCTTATGAAAAAGAGATAAAACTAATGGATTTTGAAAACAATCTCATAAAAATCTCGATGCCAAAAGATGCAAGAACTCCTCAAGAAGCTGCAAATATGCTATATAAAAATTCAAAAAGATTGAAACAAAAAGGAAAATTTTTACACTTAGAAAAAGAGAATTTACAAAGTAAAATAGATTTTCTAATTCATCTTAAAAACTTAATTCAAAATGCCCAAAGTTTGGAAACTTTAAACATTTTAATGCCAAAACAAAGTGGAAAAAGAGCCAAAGAAGAGATGAGTTCAAATTTTGAATCTTTTTACTTAAGAGGTCATAAAATAATGGTTGGCAAAAATGAGAGAGGAAATGAAGAGCTTTTAAAAAATGCTAAAAAAAGTGATCTTTGGTTTCATCTTAAAGATCTGCCCTCAGCGCATGTTTTAGTGCGTACAGATAAGCAAAATTTGCCAGATGAAGTGACTTTGTTTGCAGCAAAAATATGCGCAAATTTTAGTAAAATTCAAAAAGGATCATATTTGGTCGATTATACACAAAGGAGAAATGTCCGAGTAGTTGAAGGCTCTTTCGTAAACTATGTCAACTACAAAACGATTAAAATATTAAAGGAGTAGAAAATGGCTGTTGGTCCAATTGGCGGGATGATTTATGCAAATCAAAACATGCACTTGCAAGCAACGAAGCAGTTGGATTTTCAATCAAGATTAGAAGCCCAAAACTCCGCTGCGGCAGCTGCTGTAAATGAGAAAGAAAAAGAGGTTCAAGAGGTTAGGCCTGCTGAGGAGACTTATAAGATAGATCCAGAAAAAGAGCATGAACAAGAAAAAAGTGATCAAGAAGCTGGAGCAAAACCAAAAAATCCCCATAAAAAAGATAGAAAAGAAGAAAACAAAGAAATTTCAACTCACATTTTAGACATCACAATTTAGCTAACCCTCACTAACTATTAGATAATATATCAAAAATCCTAAAAGGAGCCCCTAATGGATGAATCTCTTTTGCGACGAATTATTACAAGTTTTGCACTTCTTGCTATTGTTGTTTTAATAGTTTTAGTAAATAGTAGTTTTGTTATGTGGTTTGCACTTGGATTAGTCTTTATGATAGCTTTTCATGAAGCTTGCAAGCTGTTTGGAAATGATAATGGCTCATCTTATGCTTTAGCTTTTTTTATTTGGATTATTGCTGGTTTTATGCAAAAACCAGAGTACTTAGGAGCCATAACTATACTTGGTTTAACTGCTTATATGGTTCATACTAAATCTTGGAATAAAGCGCTTTTAATGCCTTTTATCTATCCAACTATTCCTATGCTTTTTTTGTTAACTCTTTTTAAAAATTTTGGTATGCCTTCTATCATATGGCTTATCATAATAGTAGCTCTTACCGATGTTGGTGCATACATTATAGGAAAAAGCTTTGGTAAAAGTTCATTTTCGCCCACTTCCCCAAATAAAACATGGGAGGGAGTAGGTGGCGGCATTGGAGTAGCAACTCTTGCTGGAACTATTTTTGGAATGAGCGCAATTGGCTTAATGGGTGCATTTTGTATCTCATTTTTAACAAGTGCCTCTTCTGTGTGGGGAGATCTTTATGAAAGCTTTTTAAAAAGAGAGGCTGGGGTAAAAGATAGTGGGACAATCTTCCCAGGACATGGTGGAATGCTTGATAGGATTGATGGTTATTTATTTGCTGGGGTTGTAATGTTTACTGTTTTGCAAAGCTTTTTTTAACTAATGATTTTACTAGGCAGCACTGGCTCAATAGGAGTCAACACTTTACACATTGCAAGAGAGTTTGGGTTAAGGGTTGAAGCTTTAGTTGCAGGAAAAAATGTAGAGTTATTAAATAGACAAATAGAAGAGTTTAAACCA
>JAAYLJ010000099.1 GCA_012521935.1 Campylobacteraceae bacterium
AACTTTTAGGCAAAGATTTAAATGTAAAAAAGGTATTTAAAAAATTAAATGTAACAAAACATGGCGTCTCCATAATGGAGGGAAAATCTCAAGTTTTGTATGTTTATATTAAAAATTTAAGAACTCCAGGGGCAAACATATTAAAACAAGATGCTCTCTCCATTGGGGCTGATGTGGCTGTTCCAAAGGGAACAATTTGCTGTGAAAACCATAGCGTGGATGCACTTGTCATGGGAACGCCAACACAATTAAAAGAGTTAGCCAAAAAAGCAAAACTTCAAGATTTTGGATTAAAAAAAGTTGCAGATTTTTTAAATAGCATAAGTATTAAAAAGTATGAAATGCCCCAAATAATGGGAATTGTAAACATAAATGAAGATAGTTTTTATAAAGAGGGAAGATCTTCTAAAGAGAGTGCTTTTTTTAAAGTTTTACAAATGATTGAAGATGGGGCAAGCATAGTAGATATTGGAGCGGTATCTTCAAGACCTGGATCTAAAAAGGTTTTAGAAGAGGAGGAACTTCTTAGACTTCAAGAGGTGATTGATAAAATATATAAAGAAAAACTTTATGAAAAGTGTACTTTTAGTTTAGATAGTTACTCACCGCTAGCTTTAGAGTACGCGCTAGATAGGGGTTTTAAAATCATAAATGACATAACAGGTTTAAGTGATGATAGAGTTGCAAAACTAGCTGCAAGATATGGTGCTAAAGTTTGTGTAATGCACATGCAAGGAGAGCCTTCAAATATGCAAATAGATCCAAAATATGAAGATGTTATCGATGAGGTGGATAGATTTTTCATAGATAGAATAGATAAAGCCAACTCTTTTGGAGTGAAAGATTTGATTTTAGATGTTGGAATTGGATTTGGGAAAAACTTAGAACACAATCTTTTGCTCATAAAGCACCACATACATTTTGCTAGGCATAAGCTTCCTCTTTTAATTGGGGCAAGTAGAAAGTCGATGATTAATGCCATTATTAAATCAGAGCCAAATGAGAGGTTAGCTGGGAGTTTAGCCATTCATTTAAAAGCGGTAGAAAATGGAGCTAGTATTGTAAGATGTCATGATGTAAAGGAACATATTCAAGCTTTTAAAGTTGAGTGTGCGCTAAAAGAGAGTTTGGTTTAAGGAGTTGTTTTGAATTTAGCGATTTTTCTTTTTGCAGTTGTTTTAACTATGTTTATACTTTTTATACTTTGGTATAAAAGTAGGCCAAAGCATTTAAGCTATAAAGAAGAGATTTTATATGGAGTTTTGTGGAAGTGGAGTTGGAAAAAAGATAGTGTAGTAAATCTTTGGTGCTACTGTCCTAAGTGCAATAATGCGCTGGTTATTGATGATACTTTTAGTAAAAATGTTCAAAATTTAAGCGATAAGAGTACATATTTTGTATGTAAAAATTGCGATAGTGGAGGGGGCGTAATTAAGGGTGGAGATAGAGATTATGCACTTGTGATTGTTAAAAGAGAAATTTTAAAAAATGCTCAAAACTTAAAGGGAAATTAGTGACTAAACAAAGTTATATAGAAGCTGTTAAAAAGTTAAATATTTGGGCGCACGCTTACTATGTGCTTGATGATCCTATTGCTAGCGATGAAGAGTATGACAAGCTTTATTTGCAAGCAAAGGAGTTTGAAGAAAAAAATCCAAATGAAATTTTACATAACTCCCCTACAAGAAGAGTTGGAGGAGAGGTTTTAGAAGGTTTTACAAAAGCTAAACATAAAAGCCAAATGTGGAGTATGGATGATGTTTTTAATTTTGAAGAGTTGGTTGCTTGGGTAAAAAGAGTTGAAAAAGTTGAAAAAGATCCTATATTTTATTGTGAGCCAAAGTTTGATGGGGCAAGTTTAAACTTAATATATGAAAATGGAAAGCTCCTAAGGGCCATTACTAGAGGAGATGGGGAAGAGGGTGAGGATGTGACAAAAGCAGCCTATACCATTAGATCAATCCCACTTGAAATTGAGTATAAAGATAGCATTGAAATTCGTGGAGAGGTTGTCATTAGGGTTGATGATTTTGAAGAGATAAATAAAGACCGCCTAGCTAAAGGTGAGATAGTTTTTGCAAACCCTAGAAATGCCGCAGCTGGAAGTTTAAGACAGTTAGATACTTCAATAACTGCTAGCAGGAAGCTATTTTTTTACCCTTGGGGGATTGGAGAAAACACTCTTTCGCATCAGTTTTTAAGTCAAAAAATGGAGTTTGTATATGCTTTAGGGTTCATGAAACCTCCTAGTTTTATGCAAAGCCAAAACATTGAAGACGTGGAACAACTATATAAAAAGCTTGCAAATAGCAAAGAAGAGATTCCCATGATGATGGATGGAATGGTTGTTAAAATTGATAGGATTTTAGCCCAGGAAGAGCTTGGATATACAGTTAAAAGCCCTAGATGGATGGTTGCATATAAGTTTCCTGCAAGTGAGAAGATAACTAAGGTTTTAAGTGTTGAGCTTCAAGTAGGAAGAACTGGGGTTGTAACTCCAGTTGCAAATGTAAAACCTGTTGACATTGAGGGTGTTAGGGTTGAAAGAGCAACTTTAC
>JAAYLJ010000100.1 GCA_012521935.1 Campylobacteraceae bacterium
CAAACATTGAAGCAAAAATATGCCCAACAATCTTTTGTTTTCCGCTTAAATAGTCTCTAACCTTTTCAATTGGAAAATAACTTCTTAAAAGAGTAACTAGAAAAACTATCACTATTAATAAAATAGAGATTTTTATAGTGTCGTAGATGAAAAAGTGCATGGCATCTGCAAAATGACTCCCTTGCTTCAGCCCAAATGTATCAAATAGCAGTTTAGAAACTAGGTAAATTAACCAATCAAACATTGTTAATCCTTGTTAAAATTTTAGCAACAAGGGTATGATAGCAAAAACAGATTAACATATCAAGATATATTGATATGTTAATGTATGAACAGAGCCTAGCACCATTAAATTTGATGCTAGGCATATTAAGGAGAGACTTTAATCTAAGGTTTTTACCAGTTCAGGAGTTATCTCATCAAAGCTTACTATTTGTTTCCCTTTATGATCATCCCTAAAGGTTTTAGCATTTGCCTCTTTTGAAAATGGAATTAACTCATTTCCCATAGGCCCATAAACATCGCTTCCAACCACATAAAAAGCATCTTTTGCATCTAGCGCTTCAAGAGTATAATAATCAGTCACCCTTGCTTCTAGCACTTCAAATGGCTCATGCGCATAATCTTTTGGATTGAAGATAAATTTCATCATATCTTTCACTCCATCAAAATAAAATTCACCTTTTTCATTTTTAATATAAGCTGCCCATTTTGGGTATTTTGCAACAAACATCCCACAAACTGGGCACTTAGCATCTTTTGGAACATCTATCTGTCTATCACTTGAGTGAGCAAATCTTGCAACTTCCCAAAGGTATAAAGCAATTGGCTGAAGCTCCTCTTCACCCTTTAGCCCTTTGCATAGATTTTTTCCAGTAATATGAGCTTTTAACTCACTAATTAAATTAAACTCCATAGGATCAATCTCTTGACACTTCACCTCATAGAGTTTTTTACCTTTAGGGTAAATCATCTTCTCTTTTCGTTTTTGAACCATCTCAACATCATTTTCAAGTGACTCATTAGCTTTATTATAAACTGTATCAAAATCACTTAGCTCTCCGCCATGCTCTTTTTGAAACTCTAAAGCCGCCTCTTTAGTGCTAAAGCCAAGTTTACTAACACTACTCATAGTTCCAGGAACTGATGAGCCTACAATATAAAAAGCATCTTTTACATTAATGAGCCTATCTGTATCAACAGCAACTACTAAAATCTCTTTAAGTCTATCTTTAATAGCAGGCATATCAACAGCTAAACATCTAATGGAACAGTACTGCTTACTTGTCCCATCACTTAATTTTACTGCATGATTAGTTTTGTAGTAAGCTGGCAACTTCATGCCGCATATTGGGCACCACTCTTTGTTTTCACCAACTTGAATTAACTCTGCACTATTGCCCTTGCTTGGCATTTTGCTAAATTCAGCTGCATTTAGTATTAATGCAAAAAACATAGCTAAAACTACACTTAAAATCCTCATAACCGCTCCTTTTTAGTAATGATGGATTAAGTATAGAAAAAGAGTATAAAATTTGTGTTAATTCTAGAGCCAAACACCATTTTTTATATAATATCCAAAAGTATAAAGAAGAGACAAAGCGATAAATATTAGTCCAAAGATTAAAGATAGAATGATATCTTTTTTACCATTTTCTTTTAAAAATAGTTTTGAAAAACCTCTTTTAATCCCATAAAAACCGCTCATAAATAGAAATAGGTAAAATAGATACCCTATATAAAAAAACTCCTTTTGAATAATGCAAAATGGACAAGTGTGAGTTGGCAACTCATACACATAAGGAGAGACTGTATAGACGACGAAAAAAAGACCAACTATTAGATAAAAGATTGCAAAAACACCAAAGAAAGGTTGAGCTTTTTTATAGAAAAATGAAGCTACTCCTAGTAAAAGATAAAATAGAGCTGTTATGAAAAAAACTACTCCAACAAAACTTCTTTCTAAACTAATAAAACCAGCTAGTTCATTTTGAGCAGAAAAAGTTACAGAACAGCAGCTAACAACTTTTTGAGTTTCAAGTGAAAAAATCATAATATAATCAAACAAAAGCTCAATACTCATTAAAAAAAGTATTATTAAAAAAAATCTAAACTTGAATTTAATAAGTGGATAATCAAGCGCTTCTTTATCTTTTAAATCACTCTTTAGCCAAAGCCCAAAAAGAGCTATTAAAGCCATCTTTAAAAATATAAGCTCCCATCCCAAAATAGTTGCATTAAGTACGCCCACTCCGCACATTGCAGCTCTAATAAATGGGGTTAAGCTATCTATTAGATAGATTAAAAATATGGCTAAGAGAGCTTTAAAAAATAGTAAAAAAATAATGACAGTAGATACTAAATACGCATTTTTTTCATTTGCATACTGCTCTTTTGTGCTTTTGTTAAAATCCCAAGTTCGCAGTATTTGCCACGCTTTTACTCCAGAGACTAAAGCTAAAGCGTAAAGCGCACTTTGAGCTCCTAAATATCCAACTGTAGCGCTAGTTAAAATCACAAATCTTACCTTTTTCTAAGGTTATAACCCTATCAAAAAGTGAACTATTAAAAAGAATTTCATCGTGACTTGCAATCACAATTGTTTTTCCCATCTTTTTAATCTTTTCCATCTCATTTAAAAAATCTTTAGTTAAATTTGGATCTAAATTTGCACTAGGTTCATCTGCTAAAAGAACTAAAGGCTCGTGCACTAAAGCTCTAGCTATGGCAACCCTTTGCTGTTCTCCGCCAGAAAGAGTTAAAACTTTTTGATCTTTTTTATGAAATATATTTGCAATTTTCATTGCCGTATTAGCTTTTAGAGCACACTCTTTAAATGAAATATCTGTTGGAAGCAAAGGTGCAATGACATTATCAAAAACTAAAATATCAGAGATAAGATTATATTTTTGAAATATAAAACCAACATGGGCTCTTCTAAAAAGCGCTGCATGATCATCAGGAATCTTTCCAAGACTTATGCCATTTACTTCAACTTTTCCAAGCGTTGGTTTTAAAAGTCCACCAAGGATTGATAAAAGAGTACTTTTTCCACTTCCACTGTGTCCTCTTAAAAGAAGCGCTTCACCCCTGTTTACATTTAAATTTACACCCTCTAGGGCATTAAATGAAATTTTATTAACTTCATATGTTTTTGTTACATTATCTACCTTAATCATCTAACACTCTCACTAGGATCTATGATGGAACTGCGCCAAATTGGGATTAAAACAAGTGCAAGATAAAGCACTGCAACTAAAAGTCCAATTCCAAAAACTAAAGCAATGCTTACATGAGGCACTATATGAAAAGGAGGGGTTAGCTCATTTTTTGAGTAAAAAAGTTCTCTTAAAATGGGTGCATTAAAAATAAATAGGTAAATGTAAGAGATGATGGTGCTAAATGCAAATGCCATAAGAACTAAAACAGCATGCTCTGCAAATTTGACACTTATAACATCAGAAATTTTCCAACCAATTGCCCTTAAGATGCCTATCTCTTGCTTCTCAGCTGCTCCAAGTCCGCTTGATTTTTCAAAAATTAGTAAAAACAGTGCAAAAGATGAGCTTAAAAATAGAGCTAAAAAAAGCCCACTTTTAAAATCAAATAGTGCGTTGTAAGCACTTATTAGATCCTCTTTGGTTATAACTCTTGAATCTGGATACATTTGAGAAATTTTATCTTTAATTGTATCTACTTCATCAGCATTTGGGATATGCAAAACTATATCAGTTGCCTCTTCTTCATCGACACCTAATATTTTTCGTACAATATCTTGTGGAAGTATCATCATTCCTGAATCTTCAAACCCTTCTAATCCGTCAACTACTGCACCAATTGGAACTCTTATTTGCTCTTTATTTGGTGTATAAAAATCAAAAAAATCTTCAAAATATCCTCTTTTTATGGTTTCTAATGCTCTTTTACCTAAAAGCAACTCTCCATCTTCTAATGAATTAAACCTTGCATATGTCAACTCTTTTAAGCTTTTTTTATATTCATCTTTATATAAATCTAACCCAACAAGCGTAAAATTTAC
>JAAYLJ010000101.1 GCA_012521935.1 Campylobacteraceae bacterium
TCTTTTTCTTTTAAACTATTATCATTAAAAGAGTAAATTTTAGCCAAAGGGTTTGTTTGTAAATCTTTTACTAAAACTAGCTCAAAGCTACTATTTAGTGGGAAGTTTATTGAATTTAAATATGGCATATCAAGCTCCCCATCTTTAACGCCTTGCTTGAGGCTTTTTAAAAGCGCACTTGAGTATGATAAATTTAGTTTTGAAATTTCACCATTTTTTTGCCAACTAGCATACCAGCCTAAAAATAGAAGCGGTAAAACTGCTATGCAAACTGTAAGGAGTATGATTTGGGAAGTGAGGCTTTTTGAGCTAAATTTAAACAAAGCAATCCTTTAAAAGGCATATATTTTATTTTAGCATAAAAACAAAATAAGTAGGAACAAAGAGCGCAACTCTTAGCTTATACTTATTATATTTTTGTATAATAAGTATAAAGCTTTAAAAGGTTAGATTGTGACTCAAGTTTTTGATTTTTTTGGGGCAAAAGATGCCTAAAGTAGATAATTTAAGCAAGGAAGAGTTGCTTGCTAGGTATAAAGAGTTAGATGCAAAGTATAACCAAAGCATAAAAGAGTTTGAGCACTTAAAAAGACAACTTGAGATAAATGAGATAGTCTTATCTACTCAAAAAAAGATGGTAGAAGATGCTCTTACCGAAATCCACAAGCTCTCCATCACTGATCCTCTTACAAAACTTTACAATAGGCGCTTTTTCAATGATATTTTCAACAAAGAGCTCCATACAGCCATAAGAGAAAGCGCGTACATTACACTCATAATTTTTGATATAGACTTTTTCAAACTCTATAATGATAGCTATGGACATCAAAAAGGGGATGATGCCTTAATGGCCGTGGCGCAATGTTTGAGGAAAAATTTAAGACGCCCAAGTGATTACGCTTTTAGGCTTGGCGGAGAGGAATTTGGCATCTTAATTTACAATCAAAATGAAGAAGAATCTTTTATTTTATGTGAAAAGATTAGAGTAGCCATAAATGATTTGAAAATAGAGCATGAATTAAATAGTGCTTCAAAATATCTTAGCGCTTCATTTGGACTTATGTGTGTAAAACCAACAAAAAATACAACTTTAAAAGAGTTTTATAAAAAGACAGATGAAGCTTTATATCTCTCAAAAAGAGAGGGAAAAAACAAAACAACCATCGCAAGTACAAAAAAAGGGGAAAAATGTGTGAATCAACATCTACCATAAAGCCTATTTTAAATAGACTACAAATCTACTTTGTTGAAGATATGGGAATTGAACTTTTTCCAGATGAGCCCAAAATAGTCAAGTCAACCTCAATTGATCTGCACGCATACTCTGTGCTTATAAATATGCATGGAGGAATTAGCGGAGGATTCATTTTAACAGTTGAAAAAGAGCTTGGAAAAAAATTATTGGAGATTTTCTCTGAAGTTGAGATTGAGCCTGAGAATTTAGATGAATTTATTGGAGAAACTTTAGCAGAATCGCTAAATATCATCATAGGAAATTCATACCACCTAATCCCTTGCAAAGGCGGAAAAATTAAATTCTCACCACCTCTTGGGCTTAGCAAAACTAAGGCGATTGAAAATTACAAAGAAGCAAGCGTTGTAGCGGGGGAGTTTAGTTCATCTTTTGGCTATGCAAAACTAATTTATATAGATTATAATGAAACAAATAGCTAAGGAGCAGTAATATGGCTAAAATTTTGATAGTAGATGACTCTAGGATAATGAGAATAAATTTAAAAAAGATTTTTGAAGAGTTGGGCCATAGCGTTGTTGCAGAGGCTGGAGATGGAAATAGCGCGCTTGAAGCGTATGAGAA
>JAAYLJ010000102.1 GCA_012521935.1 Campylobacteraceae bacterium
AATGGCGGACAGAGAGGGATTTGAACCCTCGAAGCCCGTAAAGACTTGCACCCTTAGCAGGGGTGTGGTTTCAGCCACTCACCCATCTGTCCTGATTTTTAGAGGGTAATTGTATATAAAACTTACTAATAAACGCCTTAAACACTTACCCTGAGGCTTGCTTACAAAGCAAAAGTATGATTTTTATCTTCCGCTAGTTTTAGCAACTTTTCAAGCTTCTTGCTCTCTTTGTTTTCACTCTCTTTTAAAGCTTTTATCTTATTTTTGAGCCTTTCAATAAGCTCATTTTTAGGCATTAAGTAGTGCATTTTTACTCCTTTTTTAAATCAAAAAGAGCAAAAACTATTCCATATTTCTCATCTCATCTAAAACTTTTTTCGTAATCTCTCTTGGATTTAAAGCTCTATATATAGGCCTTCCTATTACTAAAAAATCACTCTTTTCTTTTTTTGCATCTTTTAGATTTGCAACCCTTTTTTGATCATCTTTTGGTGATTCAAAAGGCCTAATACCAGGGGTTAATGTAAGAAAACTACTGCTAGTTTGTCTCTTTATTAAAGAACTCTCATATACTGAACAAACTACCCCATTAAGCTTGCTTTCATACGCATCTTTTGCAAATTGCGCTGCTTTAGACTCGATGGAAGAGTTATAAATTTTTCTAAAACCATCTTCATCAAAGCTTGTAAGCGCTGTAACAGCCAAAACAAGTGGTTTTGCTTTCATCTCACCCACCCTATCCATCACCGCTTCCATAGCCTCTTTTCCAGCACTTGCATGGACATTAAACATATCAATTCCAAGCTCACCAATGGACTGCGCGGCATCGGCCATTGTGTTTGGAATGTCATAAAGTTTTAAATCTAAAAAAATCTTAAATTCACTGCTTATTTTTTGTAAAGATTTTACAAACTCTCCGCCACCCTTTATATAAGCTCTCAAGCCCACTTTTAACCAAATATCCAAACCTTTTAACTCATTTGCTAAAGCAATATTTTCTTCTAAAGAGGGCAAATCAAGCGCTACGCAAAGCTTCATTTTTCACTCTTTCTAAGTGCATCTAACACCCCATTTATAAACTTTGGGGAAGTCTCGCTACAAAGAGTTTTTGCAAGTTCAATTGCTTCATTGATGACAACCGCATTATCAGTTTTGCTAAAAAGCATTTCATATGCCCCAAGCCTTAATATAGACCTTTCAATATTGCCCAAACTTTTTAAATCCCACTCTTTTAAGTGTTCATTTAAAGCTTCATCTATCTTGTCTAAATTTTCTCGCACCCCTTCAAAAAGAGCTAGAGCAAACTTTTTTTGTCTATTTCTAATCTTTTTTTCTTCTAAAATATCATCTAAAAAACTCTGGATTTCGCTGTTTCCAATGTCCATTGCATACAAAAGTCCGACTATGCTCTCTCTTACTTGATGTCTTGTAGCCACTATATTTTCCTAAAATTTGCTATATAAACTTACTAACTCTATCAAGCTAGTCATGGCTTCAAAGCCCTTGTTTCCAGCCTTACTTCCAGCTCTTTCTATGGCTTGTTCTAAACTATCAACCGTCAAAACCCCATAAGTTACTGGTTTGCCATATTTAAGCGCAGTTGATGCCACTCCTTTTGTAGCTTCTGCTGCTACATAATCAAAATGGGGAGTCGCGCCTCTAATTACTGCTCCAACGCAGCACACTGCATCATATTTTCCTGAGCTTAAAACTTTTTCTAGTGCCAAAGGTATCTCAAATGCTCCTGGTACTAAGACTAGCTCCAAGTTTTTTTCATCTCCGCCATGTCTTAAAAATGCGTCTTTAGCGCCCTCAACAAGTCTATCTGTGATTATGTGATTAAATCTTGCATTTATTATTGCAATCTTTTCACTTCCATTTAATGATAACTTACCCTCAACTATCTTCATTTTTCATCCCTTTTAATGAATTTTCTATGGCAAATATTTGCCCAATCACTTCATCTAACTCTAAAAGATTTAGCATATTTGGCCCATCACACAAAGCTTCGCATGGATTTGTGTGAGTTTCAAAAAAGAATCCATCCACCCCAACAGCAGCCGCAGCTCTTGCAAGTGGAGCTACAAATTCCCTTTGTCCTCCGCTGCTTCCTCCCATAGTTCCAGGCATTTGCACTGAATGAGTTGCGTCAAAAACAACTGGGGCAAACTCTCTCATAATCTTAAGAGCTCTCATATCTACAACCAAGTTTCCATACCCAAAAGTAGTCCCTCTCTCACAAAGCCAAACCCCATTTTTCTTAGCAATTTCTCGCCCCTCTTCTTCCACACCTGTAGTTTCTAAAACTTTTTTTACTGAGTATCTCATGTCGTGTGGGTTTAAAAACTGCCCTTTTTTTATATTTACAATGGATTTAGTCTTAGCAGCAGCTACTAGCAAGTCAGTTTGTCTTGATAAGAATGCTGGTATTTGCAAAATATCTGCTACTTCTGAAACTGGTTTTGCTTGAGTAAAATCATGAATATCAGTTAAAATCTTAAATCCAAACTCATCTTTCACTCTTTGGAGCATCTTCAAGCCTTCATCTAGTCCAACTCCTCTATAACTTGTAAGGCTTGTTCTATTTGCTTTATCAAAACTAGATTTAAAATAAAACTCTATATTTGGATTTTTCTCATACTTTTCTAGCCTTTTTGCCACTTCCATCAAAAGTTTTTCACTCTCAATAACGCAAGGCCCAGCTATTAAAATCATACTTTTTCCTTAGCTACTAAAATTCCGCCCATTACAACTAGCATTATACCAAACAAGCCAGCTACATTTGGAAAACTATCACCAAGCATTATCCCAAAAAATAGTGAAAAAAGTATGTTTGTGTAGCTCACTGCCCCAGCTATCCCAGCTCTAGTTGCACCATAAGCTTTTGTCATATAGGTTTGAGCTAGGGTTGAGAATATCCCAAGCCCCAATATATAGAGCCATTCACTACTTTTTGGCATCACAAATTTACCCAAAATAAAATCTAAATCCCCTGTTGGAACAAAGTAACTAATCCCCATAAGAAGTATGGGTCCAGCTGTTCCAGCCCCCATAAATGAGAGAACTATCGCTCTTGTATCATAATATTTTTTAAGCTCCCTAACGCTAGTGTAAGCTAAAGCTGCGCCAACTCCACTAAAAAGCCCTAAAATATCCGTTTTAGAAAGAGTAATTCCGCTTGGTTGCATTATGAAAACCACGCCTATAAACCCTATAAATACTGCAATCCATCCCTTTTTTCCAATAGACTCTTTCAAAAACCAAGCTGCAAAAAGAGCGGTAAATATTGGGGAAGTTCTAGAAAAAGTCATCGCATCTGCTAGTGAAATATGAGCGATATTATAAAAAAACGCAAGTAGTGATAAAAAACCTATCACTCCTCTAAATATAAGCAAAAAAGGCTTTCCACCCTTATGTGAAAAAGGGACTTTAGCCAAACTAGCTACTATCAAAATAACGCCTATTACATTTCTAAAAAAAACAACTTCAACTGGCGGCATAGATGAGCTTAGAAGCTTTGCAAAAGCTCCCATTAGCGCAAAGAGAAATGAGGCTATTAACATGTACCTCACACCAGGATTTAGTCTATTAAAAAACTGCAATAAACGCCTTTTGGAAAAATTACAACATTTTAATATAGCTTGTGTTAAAATCCTATTTATTATAAATAGTTATTTTTGGAGAAAAATGAAAACAATCGCACTGCTAGGCAGACCAAATGTCGGCAAAAGCTCACTTTTTAACCGCTTAGCTAGAAAGCGCATAGCAATCACTTCAGACATTAGTGGAACTACTAGAGATACGCAATATCAAGAGATTTTAATAGATGAAAAACCATGTCAAATCATAGATACTGGTGGACTAGATGAAGGAAACTTACTCTTTGATAAGATAAAAGAGAAGTCCATAGAAACGGCAAATGAAGCAGATATTTTACTATATCTTGTAGATGGAAAATTCTACCCTGATGAAGAGGATCAAAAGCTTTTCTATCAACTCTCAAAACTAAATAAACCCATTGCTTTAGTGGTAAACAAAGCTGATAATAAGCAAGAGAGGGAGCGCGCATGGGAGTTTGGAAATTTTGGCGTTAAGAATCTTTTTATTGTCTCAGTCTCTCACAATCACGGCATTGATGATTTAACAAATTGGATATCTTCACTTTTGCCAAAAAATGAGAGTGAAGCCATATTTGAAGATAATGAAGAGAGTTTGGAGGATTTTTTATCTGAAGAACTTAGTGAAAATAGCGAAATAAACATTGGGATTATTGGTAGGGTAAATGTGGGAAAAAGCTCTTTGCTTAACGCTTTAGTTGGAAGAGATAGAGCCATAGTTAGCGAAGTAGCAGGCACAACCATAGATCCAGTTGATGATGTAGTATTTTTTAATGAATATAGCTTAAACTTTGTTGATACTGCTGGGCTTAGAAGAAGAGGAAAGATTGAGGGGATAGAAAAATATGCTCTAAATAGAACTGAAGCTATCCTAGAAAAGAGTGATATTGCACTTTTAGTTCTTGACGCATCTACTCCACTTACTGAGCTTGATGAAAGAATTGCTGGATTGGTTGAAAAGTTTAATTTAAGTGTAATCATAGTTTTAAACAAATGGGACATAGCAAATAAAGAGTTTAAAGAGGCGATTTTAGATGTAAGAGATAGGTTTAAATTCCTCTCATTTGCTCCCATAATCACTGTTTCTGCGCTATCTAAAAAAAGAGTTGTGAAGATTTTTGACTTGATTGTAAAAGTTTATGAAAACTATAAAAAAAGAGTTCCAACTTCAAAATTAAATACCCTCATAAAAGAGGCGCAGTTAAAACACCCCATCCCTAGCCAACAAGGAAAACTTGTCAAGATATATTTTGCAACTCAGTTTGATGTTAAGCCTCCCAAAATCGCCCTTGTGATGAATAGGCCAAGAGCACTGCATTTTAGCTATAAAAGATATTTGATAAATCATTTAAGAAAAAATATAGACTTTGAAGGCTCGCCAATAGTTCTATTTCCTCGAAAAAGAGGGGAAGATGAAGAGTTTGAATAATTATATTTTAATTGGTTTTATGGGAGTTGGCAAAAGTACTATTATGAGACTGCTTAGCAAAGAGACTAAGCTTTTTGGATTAGATAGTGACGATTTAATTGAAAGTTTTGAACAACAAAAGATAAAGGATATTTTTCAAACAAAAGGTGAGGATTATTTTAGAGAGTGCGAAGAAAGAGTCTCAAAATGGCTTAGTCAAAATGTTTCAAACACCATCATAGCTGCTGGTGGTGGATTTTTTATGACGAAATATTTTAATGAGATTGGAACAGTGATATATTTAAAATCTAGCTTTGAAGCAATTTTAAATAGGATTTCAAAAGATGAACTAACAAAAAGGCCACTTTTAAAAGATATAGAAAAAGCCAAAGATCTATTTGAAAAAAGAGAAAAAGAGTACAAAAAAAAGGCTGATTTTACAATAGATATTGAAAACAAAAACCCAAAAGAGGTAGTTTTAGAGATTGTAAATAAGCTAAAGCTTTTTTAGTTATAATCTACCCAATTTACAAACAAAGAGGAGTTTTATGAGAACATTAACTGGATTGCAACCCTCAGGAGCACTGCATTTAGGGAACTATTTTGGCTCTATCAAACAAATGCTTGATGCTCAAGAAAAAGAGGATCTTTTTATTTTCATAGCAAACTATCATGCGCTTACCTCCTTAAAAGATGGGGAGCTGTTAAGACAAAATACACTTGACGCGGCTATAAATTTTTTATCTTTAGGAATTGATCCAAACAAGAGCACTTTTTGGGTTCAATCAGATGTAAAAGAGGTATTAGAACTGTACTGGGTTTTATCAAATGTCACTCCAATGGGACTTTTAGAAAGAGCTCATAGCTACAAAGATAAGGTTTCAAAAGGGATTCCTGCAAATCATTCTCTTTTTTCATACCCAGTATTAATGGCAGCGGACATTCTTATGTATCAAACTAATGTTGTACCAGTTGGAAAAGATCAGGTGCAGCATGTTGAAATAACTAGAGATTTAGCTATTAAGTTTAATAATGAGTATGGGGAGATTTTTACAATCCCAGAATTTAGAACAAGTGATGAAATTTCAACTGTACCAGGACTTGATGGTGCGAAAATGAGTAAAAGTTACAACAATACAATAGGAATATTTTTAAATGAGAAAGAGTTAAAAAAAGCTTGCTCTTCCATTGTGACTGATTCAACCCCGCTTGAAGAGCCAAAAGATCCCCATAGTTGCAATGTTTTTGCACTAGCAAAACTCTTTTTAAATGAAGATGAACAAGATGAGCTAATTTTAAGATATAAAAGCGGAAAAGAGGGATATGGTCACTTTAAAATGTACTTAAAAGAGTTAATTTGGGATTACTTTGAGCCACATAGAAAAAAAAGAGAGTATTACTTAAAAAACAGCAACGAGGTTAAAGATATTTTAAATGAAGGTGCAAAAAAAGCAAGGGTTGTTGCTAGAGAGAGCATTGAGAAAGTTAGAGAAGTTGTAGGTATTTTTTAGTAGGAGCAAAGGGTGTTAGATTTAAAAATAGTTGAAAATAGTTTTGAAACAGTAGAAGCAGGACTAAAAAAAAGAGGTGTTGCTAACTTAAGTGAGCTAAAAGATCTCTCATTTAAGTTAAAAAAAGAGAGGCAAACTTTAGAAGAGTTACAAGCTAAGCAAAATAGTCAAAGCAAAGAGATAGCCAAACTCTCAAGAGAAAAAAAAGATACAAAAGAGCTTAAAGAAGCACTCTTAATCAATAAAAATAAAATTATAGAGCAAAGCGAAATAGTAAGGGAACTTGAGGAGGATTTTTTAAATATAGCGCTTACAACTCCAAACATACCTGATCTGCAAGTGCCAGAGGGGGTAGATGAGAGCGATAATTTAATCATAAAGAAAGTAGGAAAGTTGCCTATTTTTGATTTTAAACCAAAAGAGCACTGGGAGATTGACGCTGATCAAGCATGGATCGATTTTACTAGAGGTGTCAAGATTTCAAAAAGTAGATTTTCAGTCCTTAAAGGGAGCGCTGCAAGGCTCTCAAGAGCGCTAATGAACTATATGTTAGATTTTAATAAAGCTAGAGGTTTTGAAGAGATTGAAGTCCCATACATTGTAAATAGAAACTCTCTTGTTGGAACTGGGCAGTTACCAAAATTTGAGCATGATCTATTTAAAATCGAAGGGGAAGATCTTTTTTTAATACCTACTTCTGAGGTTCCATTAACCAATCTTCATTATGATGAAATCTTACAAAAAAACGATCTGCCCATCTGCTATACCGCATATTCATCCTGTTTTAGAAAAGAGGCTGGAAGTGCTGGAAGGGATACAAGAGGGATGATAAGACAGCATCAATTTGACAAAGTTGAGCTTGTTGCCATTACTGAGCCAGAAAAAAGTGATGAAATGTTTGAACACATGGTGAGCTGCGCATCAGATCTTTTGACTTCTTTGGGACTACCTCATCAGCATGTTCTTTTATGTGGCGGTGATTTAGGTTTTAGTGCTGCTAAAACTATTGATTTAGAAGTTTGGTTCCCAGGACAAGATAGATATAGAGAAATTAGCTCCATCTCAAACACAAGAGACTTTCAAGCAAGAAGAGCAAAGATTAGATTTAAAGATGAGAAGAAAAACAGGTTAGTACCTACGCTAAATGGTTCATCTTTAGCCATTGGTAGAACGCTTATTGCGATTATGGAAAACTATCAAACTAAAGATGGTAAAGTTGAAATTCCAGATGTTTTAAAGGCATATATGTAAATGAGAGAAGAAGAGATCATAATTCTTGAAGAGGATGATGAAGAGCAAGAAGATGTTAATCCTCTTGAGACATTCATTCAAGAAGAAGATAGTGAAGATAAAGAGGAAGAGTCACCTCCTTTAATAGAAAAAATAGGCAAAAACAGGAAAAAATTTGCTCTTGGTGTCTCTTTGGGTGCCCTTATTATAATCTTATCTATCGTTGGTCTTGTGTGGCTTATAAAAGAGACAAAAGAGGAGATAACTCTAGCTCCCATAGATACTAAAAAAATTGCACAAGAGTTAGAAGAGAAGACTCCAACTCAAAGTTTTGCTCCCTCAGCACTTGAGACTATGTTAAAAAAAGCTAACTTACTTTATGAACAGGGCAATAAGCTAGATGCATTAAAAATATATGAAAATATAGCAGTTTTTAATGAAGCACTCTCAGAGTATAACATTGGGGTTGCTTTAATGAAAGAAAAAAACTATAAAGATGCCTTAGTGTCATTTAAAAAAGCTATAGAAAATAAAGAAAATAGAACCATAAGCTCCATAAATGCCGCAGTTTGCGCACTAGAGCTTGGAAATATGGATCTTTTTAAATACTATATTGATTTAAGCGAAGCTTACTTACCACTTGAGAGCAATTCACCACTTTACTCATACTATGTTGGCTTAATCCACTACTATAATGATAGATATATTGAGGCTCTTGCTGCCTTTTTGCATCCAACAAGTGAGCACTATTTAGATAGGCAAAATTACCTCTCTTCTAAAATTCTCTCATTTTTAAACTCAAACCATCAAGCTATTGATCTTTTACCTAATGAGTCCATAAACCTTCTTTCTTTGGGGCTTTTAAACGCAAGAACTGGTGAATTAGAGCTAGCAAAAACTGCTTTGAAAAAAGCAAAAGAGATGGGTGAATTAAAAGAAAAAGCGACAATTGCACTATCTTTAGTTGAGGCAAAAAAGGGAAATTTACAAACAACTGCCTCGCTTTTAAAAGAGGGGTTAAAAGAGTATCCAGACTCTTTTATGGAAAATTATAGTTTGAAAACTACACTAAAGAGCTCTTTATTTGAGATAAATGAAGCACAAAAAGATTTTAGTGATAGAGATTTTTTTGAAAAAGAAAAAAGATACGATCTACTTTTTTACTTTGCACCATATCAATTTTTTGATGCAAAACAAAACATCGATACCATTAGAAAAGGCACCTTAGCGGTTGATTTAGAGAGTCCAAATGATGGTTTAGCCATATTAAAAAGAAGTACAACTCTTTCAAAAGCTAACATTTCTATTTCAGAAGGTATTGAAAAAGCATTAAATCATGAGGTTTATAAAGCAAATCAAATCTTTTTAAAAGCCCTTAAAAGTCATCCAAAACACTCCATCTTGCACTACAACCTTGGGTTAACTTATGCTCAGCTTGGAAACTACACTCTTGCAAACAAGCACTTTACCTCAAGTTATAGACTAAATCCTAAAAATTATCTTGCTGGAGTTTTTGCCCTTATGAGCCTAGATTTAATCTCTAAACCCATTGATAAATTTAAAGAAGATTTAAAAGAGACAATTGACTCAGATCCAACTTTAGGGGAGGATAATTTATATAAGGCTTTCATTCATGTGATAGAAAACAATATAGTCTAAGCCATAAGACGGACAGAGTGTGAAAAAGAAGAGACTCCATTAATCATAGTGTTTAGCATGATGATAGACAAACTATCTCATAAGCAAAATGCCTATTTGTTAAATGCAAAAATATTACAAAAAACGCTTCCAAAAGATTTGGTTTCAAATATTTTTGCTTTTCATGCAC
>JAAYLJ010000103.1 GCA_012521935.1 Campylobacteraceae bacterium
CTTTTAGGATTAATTGCAAGATATGCAGGCGTAAAAGTTATGCTAATTCCTCCACAAACAAACACCTTAGGAGTAGCACTAATATCCACTCTTGATAAAGAGTGCGATGGAAAGGTGCTAGGCTACAATGAAAAAGGTGATTTTACAATATCTGCTTTAGGAAATGGCGATTTAGATATGCCTTCTCTTAATCAACAAGAGGGGACTTTTGTAAGTTTTGATAAAAAAGTTATGCCAACTTACGCAGCGCTAAAGTATGGTGGATATAGTTTAAATGACATTGCAAATGCGCTTGAAATTAAAGCAAAATATACAGTTAGCTACACTGCTACATTGCCAGAAAAGAAGGGTTTTAAAAAGATAGAGTTTGATCAATTGGAGTACTATTTTGAAAATGATGGAACTTCCAAACATGGATATGAGTTAAGTGTAGAAACAGTTGAAGCAAGTGATGAGGTAGATAGTTTAAAGGTTTTAAAGTGGGATGAGGGCGAGAGTATATATTTTGCAAATCCAGTTCATCAATTTAGCCCATTTACAAATAGAGCTCATCAGTTAAATGAAGCAGGAGCTTTATATGTCTCATCAAGCTGGCTAGAAAAAAGAGCTTTAGCTGATGGAAGCATGGTGAAAATAGTAAAAGATGGAGTAGAACCACTAATTATAAAAACAAAATTAGATCCATTTATAGATGGAGAGATAGCTTACTTGCCTAGTTTTGATACAAAAATTGGTGCTAAAAGATTTTTCAACCCATACCGTTTTGCAACTGTTAGCATAGAAGGAGTCAAAGATGAGTAGTGAAATGATTTTTGTCATTGAAACTGTTATAAAGGCTATTGTGGTTATAGCTGTTTTTGCTACTCTAGCAGGACTTGGAACGTATCTTGAGAGAAAAATACTTGCATTTTTTCAAAGAAGGCTTGGGCCAGTTATGGTTGGGCCAGTTGGAGTAATCCAATTAGTTGCAGATATGATAAAACTCTTTACGAAAGAGGATATAGTCCCTCAAAATGCAATAAAACCAATATTTTTAATCGCACCTTTAATTGCAGCCATAACAGCTATGACAGCTTTAGCAACTGTGCCACTACTTCCAGAATTTACCATGTTTGGACACACCATAAGACCAATAATCGCTGATGTTGGCATAGGGATACTTTTTGTTATGGGAGTCACCTCTTTAGGAGTTTATGCGCCACTGCTAGCTGGAATGAGTAGTTCAAATAAGTGGGGTTTGCTTGGGGCTGCTAGAGCAGTGATTCAAATGCTCTCATTTGAAGTTGTTTCTGGTTTTGCTCTCATTGCTCCAATAATGATAATAGGCTCTTTATCTTTAATAGATATAAATAATTATCAAGATGCAGGCATTGGTAGTTGGATGGTTTGGCAACAACCTTTAGCTTTCTTGCTCTTTGTTTTAGGTATCTTTGCTGAAACAAATAGAACTCCATTTAGCCTTCTTGAAAATGAGACAGAGATAGTAGCTGGTTATGGAACTGAGTATTCTGGAATGAGATGGGGAATGTTTTTCATAGGCGAATATGCCAATATGTTTACAGCTTCATTTTTAATATCTTTAGTATTTTTAGGTGGTTTTAACCCACTTTGGTTCATCCCTGGTGGAATTGCCATTTTGCTAAAGGTTGCATTTATAATATTTTTCTTTATGTGGGTTAGAGCAGCTTGGCCGCATGTTAGGCCAGATCAACTTATGTGGCTTTGCTGGAAGGTTTTAATGCCTCTTGCTTTACTAAACATATTAATTACTGGCTTAGTTTTACTGTAGGAGCGGCTTATGGAAAGATTAAATGATAGAAATTGTAACTACTTGTATATAAATGAAGAGATAAGACCTTTAACTTCTTGGGAAAAATTTAGACAAGTTTGCAAAAGAAGCATCAAAGGCGAGCTTTTTGTGGGTCTTTGGATTGTTTTTAGAGAGATGGTTAGAAAAGGGAATTTAGCAACAGTTAAATATCCTTTTGAAAAACTTCCAATAAGCCCAAGATATAGAGCTATACGTAAACTTTTAAGACTACTTGAGAGTGGAAATGAGAGATGTATTGGATGCGGGTTATGTGAAAAAATCTGTGTTGCAAACTGCATTAGGATAGACACCTCTTTAGGGGAAGATGGAAGAAAAAAAGTTAGTGAATATAGTATAAATTTTGGAAGATGTATATATTGTGGTTTTTGTGCAGAAGTTTGTCCTGAGCTTGCCATAGTGCATGGGGGCGAATACGAAAATGCAAGTGAGCAAAGAGCTCATTTTGGATTAAAAGAAGATATGCTAACTCCAATTGATATTTTTAAAGCGGGTGGCCAAAAAGAGTTTCCTGGATATGGCTCATTAAGTGAGAATGCCAGCTCTTTAATTAAAAAAACTCCCTTAGCATATAAGGAGGAAAAATGTACGAATTAGTAGCCTTTTATCTATTTGCTGCTTTGACTATTGGAATGTTTTGTGTAACAGTATTTAGCAAAAACGCTCTTTACTCCATGAGTGCGCTAGCTGGAGGAATGATTTTCATATCTGGTTTCTTCTTCCTTCTTGATGCAGAATTTTTAGGAGTAGTGCAAATAATCGTTTATTCTGGAGCTATCATGGCTCTTTACGCATTTGGGATGATGTTTTTTGACTCAACAGATGAAGTGAAAGAGGATTTTGTAGCTAAAAAAACCGTCTATACTTTAGCGATTTTATCTGCTGTTTTAATAGTAATAATCTTAGCTGCCCCACTTTGGGGAGCGCACTTAGAAAATGCTGTTTTAGTGACTGAAAATTTAGGCAATGTCCAATCTCTTGGCCTTGCAATGTTTACTAACTACTTAATTGCATTTGAACTATCTGCTGTCATGCTTTTAGTGGCGATGATTTCAGGCATTGTGTTAGTTAGCAAGCAGCTTGATAATAGCATCACTTTAGCTGATGAAGTAGATACACAGGAGTCATTATGATTGGATTTACTCACTATTTGATAGTTGCAGGAATACTTTTTTCCATTGGATTAGTTGGTATTTTAAAGAGAAAAAACCTCCTAATGCTCTTCTTTTCAACAGAGATTTTATTAAATGCTACAAATATTGGATTTGTTGCAGCTTCAAAATATTATGGTGATTTAACAGGGCAACTTGCGGCATTTTTCATAATCGCAGTTGCGGCAAGTGAAGTTGCAGTTGGACTTGGATTGCTTGTACTTTGGTATAAAAGAACTGGTTCTATTAATTTAGATAGCTTGCAAATAATGAGGGGTTGATGATGGAAAAACTACTATATATTGCCCTATTTTCTCCGCTTATTGGCTCACTTTTTGCAGGAATTTTTGCAACAAAACCAAAACTTTTAATAACAGGCGTTGTAACTTCAGCTCTTATTGGTATCTCAATGATAGCTTCATTAATGCTACTTGGTTATGTTGATGGGGTTACAACTGTTAATGTCAAACTGTTTGATTGGATAAGTGCTGGAAGTTTTGATGTGGGATTTGGATTTGTAGTTGATCAAGTATCAGTTATCATGATGGTAACAGTTACAGTTGTATCAACCGCAGTTCATGTTTATTCAATTGGATATATGGAAAAAGATGAGAGTTTTAATAGATTTTTCTCTTACCTATCCGCTTTTGTATTCTCAATGCTAATTTTAGTGATGAGCGATAACTTTTTAGGACTATTTATTGGATGGGAAGGGGTAGGGCTTTGCTCTTGGATGCTAATTGGGTTTTGGTACCATAAAGAGTCAGCTTCTTGGGCAGCTAATGAAGCCTTTATCATGAATAGAATAGCAGATTTAGGAATGTTGCTTGGTATATTTTTAATCTATTGGCAGACTGGAAGTTTGAAATATAGTGAAGTTTTTGGCGCGGTTGGAAGTTTAGCTCCTGCTACAATTTCTCTCATAGCAATCTTTCTGTTTATTGGAGCTATGGGAAAATCAGCCCAATTTCCACTCCACACATGGCTAGCAGATGCTATGGAGGGGCCAACCCCAGTTTCAGCCTTAATTCACGCAGCTACAATGGTAACAGCTGGGGTGTATCTTTTAGTTAGAGCAAACCCAATATACTCATTTGTGCCAGAAGTTGGAGCGTATATTGCAGCTTTAGGCGCATTTGTAGCTATTTTTGCAGCAACTATGGCTTTAGTAAACAATGATTTAAAACGGATAATCGCTTATTCAACCTTGTCGCAACTTGGATATATGTTCGTTGCAGCTGGTTTGGGAGCTTATTGGATAGCGCTTTTCCACCTAATGACACATGCATTTTTCAAATCACTCCTATTCTTAGGGGCTGGAAATGTGATGCACGCTATGGAAGATGAGTTAAACATTAAAAAGATGGGCGGACTTTATGAGAGCATGAAAGTAACTGCCATTTTGATGGTTATAGCCTCAGTTGCACTTGCTGGGATTTATCCTTTTGCAGGATTTTTCTCAAAAGATAAGATTTTAGAAGTTGCATTTAATGAAGGGGCTTATGTCATTTGGTTTGCACTCTTAATTGGTGCAGCTCTTACTGCTTTTTACAGCTTTAGACTCATTATGCTTGTATTTTTTGGAGAGAAAAATTATGAAAAATATAAGATAATTCCTCATGAAGCTCATACTTATGTCTTAATGGCTCTAGCGCCTTTAGGGGCTTTAGCTGTTGTAGCAGGATTTTTTGAATCAGGATTTGAGCGTTTTGTAACGGCTATCTTGCCAGGTTATAGTTTTGAGATAGCTTCATTAACAGCAGGTATGCTCATAGTTGGAACCTTGCTTGTAGCACTTAGTGGGATTGGATTTGCTATATATATCTATAGAGTCAAGGGAGGATTTCCACCCTCAATTAAAGATAGACCTTGCTATAAACTACTAATAAACCAATACTATATTCCAGATATTTATAAAAA
>JAAYLJ010000104.1 GCA_012521935.1 Campylobacteraceae bacterium
CCAGGAGTTACAAAATATTCAGTTGGACTATTTAATGAAATATCTACAATATAATTTCCGCTAGGCTCAAATTTAATCTCTTTAGTGATGGTAAATTCACCTAAGTTTTGAGATAAAGTTATGCTTTTTGCTTCACCCTCTATGGTTAAATTTTCAACGCTTGAAGTGTAACTATTTGCAAAAGCAGCTTCATTTAACTCTCTATCTTTAAATCTAATTTCTAGTGGTTTTGGCCCAAAGTCGCTATCTATTAGCTGAATTCTATCGCCACTACTATCTTGGTATCTTGGATCATTTAAATAATATTTTGCAATTCTGCCCAAAGAGTCAATCTTTAACTCAAACTTCTCACTTTTAACTGTAGCAATGTAAGAAGCACCATCAGCTTTGCTAGGGGCCACTGTACTTGAGCTAACTTGCTGCGTACTTTTGTTTTCAAACTCAATGCTTGGAGCACTTTTTTGCTCTACTTTAGCACTACTTGCTACATCTGTATTTTTAGGGATAAAAAAGTAATCATATGCAACAAAAAAAGCAAATGAAATAATGGTAGCTATGATAATTCTATGTTGGGTGGATAATTTATCTATCACAAAAATTCCTTCATTTTAGATTGGCAAAAGATCGGATAACTATATATTCATCTTCTTTACTTGGTATGAACCAGAAAAAAATTTGGATTTTAGTTTTGTTTTGAAATGATTTTATAAAAGAGTGGTGATTAAACTTGCGTTTAACTAATGGATAGTTAAATCCTCCAGGGAAGAGTTGATTGCACTTTAAAACTCTCAAAAAACTATAGTATAGAGCTTTAAAAAAATTGTTGTGCATCACTTGCCACTTGGCATATTCAGAGCAGGTTGGGTAATATCTACAGCTTCCAAAACTAAAAACAGAGATTACCTTTTGGTAAAAAAAGATTGATTTTAAACCTATTTTTTTTAACATTAAAAACACCCTAACTTCTTTAATGCCCAGCGTACGCTTCTTTTTGCTTGAAAATGATCCATTTCTAACAATTTAGAAGTTGCAATGAAGATATAAATACCAGATTTTACCTCTTTTTGCAACTCTAAAAATAGCGCCCTAAGTCGTCTTTTACAGTAGTTTCTTTTTACAGCATTGCCAACTCTTTTGCTAGCAACAAAACCTACTTTTTTATCCGATGATGCTTTATAAAAAATAACGGCACCCTCACAGTGCCACTTTTTTCCCTCGTTATATACTGCGACAAATTCTCTACTCTTTTTTAAAGAGTCGTACGCACTTAAACGGCCAATTGTTTTCTACCTTTAGCTCTTCTTGCATTAATTATTTTACGACCATTTTTCGTTTTCATTCTAGCTCTAAAGCCATGAGAGCGCTTTCTTGGCGTATTATGCGGCTGATAAGTTCTTTTCATGCCATTCCTTTTTTTGTAATTTAAAGGTTAGGATTTTACTGTGATTTTGCTTAAGGTGTCATAAATGGGGTATTTTAAGGGTGTAGTGAAGATATATAAAATTAAACCAACATAGTGCCAATTGGCACTATGTTAAGCTAGTTCATTTAGTACTGATCCGCCAAGTTCATTTATCTTAGCATCGATTTGCTCTAAGGCTTTTTCTAATGTTTCATAACTTATGTCAAAAAGTCTATTGCCCCAAATTTTCTCTGCCTCTTCAAATCCTTCTATGATTCCCCTTCTGCCTTCTTTTAGTTTTTCTAAATCATCTCCAGCTCCAGCTAAAACAAAGCCTGAGAGCCTACTAGCAGTCTGTTTTACCCCAAAAAAACCATCCTCAGATACTAAGCTTTGTGCCTCATTTTGTGATAGTTTTTCAATAGGCTTTCCAGAGTACCCAATGGCTTTATAATCAATCATTCCAGATATTTTTTCCATGAAAGGAAGATCATTTGCCAAACTAAATGAAGTTGATTGAAAAGAGAAATCAATCCTACTAATGTTTAATGAAAAAAGATCAAACTCTTCAATATCTTTTGTCTTCATAGTTCCTTGCATATTTTTCATAGACTCATAATTGAATTTAAAAAAATTTGCATTCATTGAAGTTGTGATATTCATCTTAAATCCTTAATGGGTATATTTTAGTGAATATCGGCAAATCACACTATAAGGTTTATAGAAGTTTTTATTAAAACAAAAAACCTAAGTCCTAGTGGACTTAGGCTAGGTTATTTTATTTCAATCTTTTTTACCTCTTTTGGGGCAATCTTTGGTAACACTATCTCTAGTACGCCATCTTCGCATTTTGCACTAATAGAGTCAGTATCTGCATTGTCTGGAAGAGAAAAACTTCTTTGGAATTTTCCAAAATAGCTCTCAGACTTATAATAATTCTCCTCTTTAACTTCCTCTTTGTACTTTCTCTCACCTGAGACAGTTAGGCTGTCTTTCTTGACATCTACACTAATGTCATCTTTTTTTACCCCAGGCAAGTCAACCTCAACATAGTAAGCCTTATCATCCTCTCTTGTATTTACTGTAGGAGCGAAGCTTCCAATGTTATTCTTCTCTTGTGTACCACCTGGAAGATTGAAAAATCTTCTCTCAAGCTCTCTAAATGGGTCATATCTATTTACTAATCTCATTTCCTCTCCTTTTAGTTGTTTTTATTAACTCATGAAACTTGATAGTATGATACTAAAGATTATTTGATTTGTCAAGTTTTTTAGCACTCTTTTTATAAAGTGCTAGCTTAAAGCTTATTTATGACTATTTCATCATTTACTGCATTAATTTCTATCTTATCTCCCTCTTTAAGCTTATCTTCTAAAATCATTCCAGCTAACTTATCTTCTACTAACTCATAAAGAGCTCTTTTAAGTGGTCTAGCCCCATAAACTGGGTCAAATCCTGCTTTAGAGATTAGAGTTTTAGCCTCATCACTTAAGCTTGCTTCAATGGATAGATTTTCAAGTTTTGCGCTAATCTCTTTAAACATTATATTTACAATCTCTCTAAGCTGCATCTCTTCAAGTGGGTTAAAAATGACTATATCATCAAGCCTATTTAAAAACTCAGGCTTAAAGTGTCGTTTTAACTCATCCATCACAACCACCCTTCTTTGCTCTTTTGGACTCTCTAAAATTCTTGAACTTGCTATATTAGATGTAAGAATTATGATTGTATTTTTAAAATCAACCGTCACACCCTTACTATCAGTCAATCTCCCATCATCTAATACTTGAAGCAAAATGTTAAACACATCTAAATGAGCTTTTTCTATCTCATCAAATAAAACTACACTATATGGTTTTCTTCTTACTGCTTCAGTTAATTGTCCTCCCTCTTCAAAACCAACATACCCTGGAGGTGCACCAACTAAACGGCTAACGCTATGCTTTTCCATATACTCACTCATATCAAATCTAATTAAAGACTTTTCATCATCAAATAAAAACTGGGCTAAAGCTTTCGCAGTTTGAGTTTTGCCCACACCTGTTGGTCCTAAAAATAGAAAACTTCCTATTGGCTTACTATCTTCACTAAGTCCAGCTTTATTTCTTTTAATGGCTCTTCCTAGAGCCTCTATGGCTTCATCTTGCCCAACAACAATCTCACTTAAGTGCTCTTCTATGGCTAAAACTTTCTCTTTTTCAGAAGTTAACATTTTATTTACTGGTATCTTAGTCCACTTGCTAACAATAGAGGCTATCATCTCTTCATCTACACTATTTCTAAGTAGTGTTCCCACCTCTTGCATTTTTGCCCACTGCTCATTTAAGCTCTTCTCTTTTTCATACAGAGCTGGGATTTTTCCATACTCAATTTCAGCAGCCTTGTTAAAATCACTCCCTCTTTTAGCTAGTTCTGCCTCTTTTTTTAGCGAATCTACCTCTGTTTTTATGGAAGAGAGTTCATTAAAGACTTGCTGTTCACTCTCAAACTGCCCTTGCAAAGCTCTTTTTGACTCTTCCAAATCAGCAAGTTCTTTTTCAATCTCTTTTAATCTCTCTTCATTTTTGGAGCTTTTCTCCATCTTAAGAGCCTCTTTTTCAACATTTACTGCTGAAATAGTTCTTTTAATTTTACTAAGCTCAACTGGCTCACTCTCAATTTGCATCTTAAGCTCAGCCGCAGCCTCGTCTATTAAATCTATCGCTTTATCTGGCAAGAATCTATCAGTAATATATCTATCTGAAAGCCTTGCAGCACTTACTAACGCGCTATCTAAAATGGTTACATTATGATGTGCTTCAAGTCTTTCTTTAATCCCTCTTAGGATTTGCAAAGCCTCATTTATGGTTGGTTCTCCTACAAAAACAGGTTGAAATCTTCTTTGCAAAGCAGCATCTTTTTCAAAATATTTCCTATACTCTTTTAAAGTTGTTGCTCCAATGGTGTGAAGTTCTCCTCTAGCAAGAGCTGGCTTTAAGATATTTGCCGCGTCCATACTCCCCTCGCTAGCTCCAGCGCCTATAATGGTATGAATCTCATCAATAAAAAGAATGATATTTCCATCTTTTTTAACTTCATCAATTACTGCTTTTAACCTATCTTCAAACTCGCCTCTATATTTTGCACCAGCAATTAGTGCACTCATATCAAGAGCTATAACTTGCCTATTTTGCAAACTAAGTGGAACATCTCCAAGGACTATTCTTTGGGCTAAGCCCTCAGCTATTGCTGTCTTACCAGTCCCTGGCTCACCTAGTAAGATTGGATTATTTTTTGTTTTTCGGATCAATATTTGCATCATTCTATGGATCTCTTCATCCCTTCCAATCACAGGATCAAGCTCATTATCTCTAGCTTTTTTAGTAAGATCAATTCCATATTTTCCAAGAGCTTCAAGTGTATCATCCCCAGTTTGTTTATCTATCTTTCTGCCTGCTCTTAAAGATTCAAGAGTTTTAACAAACTCCATTTTGTCTATATATTTTTCTAAAATTCCACCTATTTGTGGATTTGAAATATTTGCAATAATCCAAGTATCAACCGCAAGATAACTATCTCCTTGCTTAACCATCAAGCCTTGAGCTTCTTGCAAACTTCTTGCTAATTCACTACTAAGCTTAATGCTCTCTTTTGTTACATTACTACTTTTTGGCAATCTATCTACCGCACTTTTTACTTCAAGCTCAACAGCACTTTTATCTAAGTTCATCTTTCTAAAAACTTGAGATAAGACTGATTCACTATTAGTAAGCAATCCCCACAAAAGATGAAGTGGCACAACTTCACTATTTTTTGAGTGAAGAGCTAAACTTACTGCACTTTCAATTGACTGACTCATTTGATGAGTTAAGGTTTCATATATCTGTTTCATCTTCTTCCTCTTTTTTTATATATATTATACAACCTTTAGTCTATACATGTCAACTATCTTTATATTGAAACTATAAGAATGTATTTAAATCTTATTTGAGTAGTTGAATTTAATATGCAAATTTCAAAGTTTAGGCAAACTTTTAGGCAAACTTGAATAAAATCAAGCATTTGTTAATGGAGTTTTTAGTGAAAAAAGAGAGAAGTTTATGGACCCTTGGGTTTGTGAGTGCGTTTATAGGTGTAGCGCTGCTACTAGGCAATACTCTTTATGCTAAAGAGGGCGATGGAGAGAACAGATTAACAGCTTTAGCAAAATTTACCAAAGTTTTAGGAACGGTAGAAGAGTATTATGTTGATGATATAGGTTTTAATGAAATCATTACAAAATCAATCGAAGGATTACTTTCAAACCTTGATGCTCACTCCTCTTTTTTAACAGAAAAAAAATTTAAAGATATGAAAGTCCAAACAGATGGAGAGTTTGGGGGACTTGGAATTACTGTTGGAATGAGAGATGGCGCATTAACAGTCATTGCGCCCATAGAAGATACGCCAGCAGATAAAGTTGGATTGAAAGCTAAAGATATCATTTTAAGAATAGATGAGCATTCAACTTTAAATATGACCATAGATGAAGCAGTTGCTCTAATGAGAGGCAAACCAGGAACGAAAATAAATTTAACCATAGTAAGAGAGGGTGAAAATAAGCCTTTAACTTTTGAGATAGTTAGAGATATTATTAAAATAGATTCAGTCTATGCAAAAATGATAAAAGATCAAAACATTTTATATTTAAGGATTACAAATTTTGATAAAAATGTTGTAAATAAAACAAAAGAGATGCTCTCAAAACACAAAGGTGTTAAGGGGATTGTCATGGATTTAAGAAACAATCCAGGAGGGCTTTTAGATCAAGCAGTTTCACTAACTGATCTATTTTTAAATGAAGGGTTAATTGTTTCTCAAAAAGGAAAAGATGGCAAGGAACAAGAGGCTTATTATGCTAAAAAAAGCACTACAATTAGTGATGTACCAATGGCTATTTTAGTAAATGCTGGAAGTGCAAGTGCTAGTGAGATTGTAGGTGGAGCCTTGCAAGATCATAAAAAAGCTATCGTAGTTGGAGAGAAAACATTTGGAAAAGGGAGTGTTCAAGTTGTACTTCCAGTTGGCGAAACAGAAGCTTTAAGACTAACCATAGCTAGATACTATCTTCCAAGCGGACGCACCATTCAAGCAGTTGGGATTACTCCTGATGTAACCATCTATCCAGGCAAAGTTCCTGTGCCTGAGAGTGATCTATCCATAAAAGAGAATGATCTTAAACTACATCTTACAAGTGAATTAAAAAAACTTGAAGGAATAGAGCCAAAAGAAGAGGATAAGAAAGAGGAAAAAGGCAGTAAAAAAGCTGATGAAGAGTTGAGTATAAAAGATATAAATGAAGATATTCAATTAAAAACTGCAATTGACATAGTCAATGTGCTAACAATATCTAAAAAATAAGGAGAAACCCTGTGGAAAAAAAAGAGTTGCTTTATGAGGGCAAGGCAAAAAAACTCTACAAAACTGAAGATAATAATCTTTTAATAGCTGAATTTAAAGATGATTTAACCGCATTTAATGCACTAAAAAAGGGGAGTGAAGATGGGAAAGGTGCATTAAACAATAAAATAAGCACTCAGCTTTTTAAAATTCTTGAAAAAAATGGGATAAAAACTCACTTAGTAAAAACTTTGGATGAAACTCATCAATTAGTAAAGTTTTGTAAAATAATTCCCATTGAAGTGATTGTTAGAAATATTGCAACTGGCTCATTAACTAAAAGACTTGGCATTACTGATGGCACTACTTTGCCTTTTCCTTTAGTTGAGTTTTGTTATAAAAATGATGACTTAGGAGATCCGCTTTTAAATGATGAACACTGCCTTATTTTAAATTTAGTACAAGATGAAGGAGTTTTAGTCACCTTAAAAGAGTTAGCTAGAAAGATAAACTCAATTTTAAAAGATTTTTTTGCAAAAAGAGACTTAATATTGGTGGATTTTAAAGTCGAGTTTGGCATAGATAGCTCTGGAGAGATTTTACTTGCTGATGAGATTAGCCCTGATAGTTGCCGTTTTTGGGATGCTAAAACAAAAGAAAAGTTAGATAAAGATCGCTTTAGAGAAGGACTTGGAAGCGTTAAAGTGGCTTATGAAGAGGTTTTAAATAGGATTTTAAAGACTCAATGAAAATAGTAAATTCATCAAAGAGTCACTATTTTTAGCATACAAAGTATAGATAAGGTTTTAATGCGTACTATTTTTATTTTTTTATTTACCACTATATTAAGCTTGCAAGCTAGCAATGATCCTTATGGTGTTTTTGCAAGATCACTATTTTTATCTTATGACTCATTTCCAACTAAAGTTTATGAAAATCAAGTCTTTCCAGTTACTATAAAAGCAATGGTAGCAAGGGAAGACTTTGAAAATTTAGAGTCTGAATTTTATCACACTAACAGCGCTCAAGTACTAAATCCTGAAGCTATTTGGTGGAAAGATGATGAGTCAACTTACTATGTCACTTACTATTTAAAAGCTTTAAAAAATCCTATTACCTTACCTCAAATGAGGCTTTCATTATTGCAAGATGGCATAACCATTGAATCGGAGATTTTAAAACAAAAAGAGATAGAAGTTATCAGTTTAAATCATGACAAAGAGTCATGTAAGGTAATAGCAAAAGATTTTGAAATAATTAGATTTAAAACAAGTAGATTTGATGAAAACAGCCTTATTATGGTTTTAGAAATAGAAGCATCTGAAGCTAATTTGACAGATTTTCACTTAAATGATGCTATCAAGCAAGGCATAGAGTCTAGCACGAAAAACTACCCAAGAGAAAAAATCTTCTATTTTACTGTTTTTGATGATAAAGAGGTGGAGTTAAGTTTTAAATACTTTAATCTTTCAAGTAACTATTTTGAAAAAATATCTCTTCCAATAATCTTAGAAGAGGATGATTTAAGCACTCAAATAGGCTTAAACCCAAAAGAGAGTTCATTTTTATTTTATAAAGATGTCACAATTGCTGTTTTTATCATACTTTTACTTTTGCTTTTTATAGTTAGAAAAAAAGGATTTTATCTATTTTTAGCTATTTTACTTGCAAGCTTTTTTGTATATTCAAAATACCCATTTAGCAAGCTTAAAATTGCTCCTGAAACAAACCTTAGGATAGTCCCAACGGAAAAATCAACCATTTTTCACACTACAAAAGAGCCTCTTTTAGTTGAAGAGTTAGGAAGAAGAGATGAGTATATTAAAATCTTACTACATACTGGCGAAATTGGCTGGATAAAGGATAGCAGTGTTATCAAGGATTAGAGCCATTTGGGCACTCATAGCTTTTGTTTTAACCGTATCAATCACAATTTTACTAATGTATCTTTTTAAAAAACAAAATAGGAAAATAAGACAAATATGGGCAAAAATGCAAGCTTATCTTCTAGGTTACAGGATTGAAGTTAAAGGCGAAATTTCAAAAGATGCAAAACTTCTTTTACTAAACCATCAAAGCTTGCTAGATATTGTTGTTATAGAGGATTTACACCCCAACAATACATGCTGGGTGGCAAAAAAAGAGATAGAACAAATCCCATTTTTTGGAAGAATTTTAGATCCAACAAGAATGATAGCCATAGATAGAAGCAATAGAAGATCCCTTGTTAAGCTCATCAAAGAGGCTAAAGATAGGGTTGAGTCTGGAAGAGTTATAGCTATATTTCCAGAAGGAACTAGAAGCAAGGGAGATAAGCTTTTAAAGTTTCAAAGTGGTGCTAAGGTTTTAGCAGAAAAACTAAATCTTTTAGTCCAACCCATAGTCATTTTAGGCTCAAGAAATATACTTGACTCTAAAGAGTTAAGATCAAATTGGGGCACTCTTAGAGTTGTATTTTTAAATCCTGTTAACCCAAATGAAGATGAAAATTGGTATGAAAATGTAAAAATTAAAATGGAAGAAGTTTTCACAAATGAGATGAAAAATCCTCCAAAATTTTGGTAATTTAAGCTAATTCTTTATTTAAAAACGGGATTAGTTTCTCTTTAATTTTATTAAAAAGAACTTCACAACTCCCCTCTTCTTCTGTAAGTATAGGAAAATCCATATGAACTGTTTTGGTAGCATCAGGAAAGATTGGACAATTTTCCTTAAAATGATCACAAAGGGTGATGATTAAATCAAAACTATCATCTTCAACATCATTTAGTGTTCTAGGCTCAAGTTGACTGCTATCTATCCCTTCATCTTCTAACATTCTAAGAGCACTTTCACTTACTTTTTCACTTCTATTCTCTCCCGCCCCAACAATAGAAAGCCCATCTTTATCATTTAAGTATTTTTTACACAATGCTTCAGCAACTACGGCACGGCAAGGATTTCCTGAGCTAAGTAAAAGCAAGCGCTTCATAAAAATCTCCTTTTATTTTAAGCTAGTATATCAGTGATATATTAATTAAATATTAAAGCAATATGTAATATTTAATTATGGATTGTCACTATCTAAAAAATGTGCTAAAATTGCAAAAAAATTGAAATAAAAGGAGAAATATGTCAAAACATCAATTTCAAACAGAGGTGAATCAACTACTAAATCTCATGATTCACTCTTTGTACTCAAACAAAGAGATTTTTTTAAGGGAGCTCATTTCAAACGCATCAGATGCCCTTGATAAACTCAATTATCTAACTCTTACAGATGATAAGTTTAAAAAACTCTCATATGAGCCTAAAATTGATATTGTCATAAATAAGGAAGAAAAAACCCTAACCATTAGCGATAGTGGCATTGGGATGAATGAGCAAGATTTGATTGAAAATCTTGGAACAATTGCTAGAAGTGGGACAAAATCATTCTTAGAGCAACTTAGCGGAGATGCAAAAAAAGATTCATCTTTGATTGGGCAGTTTGGGGTTGGGTTTTACTCTGCTTTCATGGTGGCAAATAAGATAGAAGTTTTATCTAAAAAAGCTGGAGAGAAAGAGGCTTTTAAATGGGTGAGCGAGGCAGGAGATAGCTATGAGATAACAAAAGCCAAAAAAGATACTCACGGTACTTCTATAACGCTTTATTTAAAAGATGAAGAGAGCGAATTTTTAGAAGAGTATAGAGTTGAATCCATCATTAAAAAATACTCAAACCATATCCCTTTTGGTATTTTTATGGATAAAAAGGAGTATGTCCCAGCTAAAGAAGGTGAAAAAGAGGGAAAGAGTGAAACTATAAATAGCCAAATAAACAAAGCAGCAGCTCTTTGGAGAATCCCTAAAAATGAGATAAAAGATGAAGAGTATAAAGATTTTTACAAACAACTCTCTCATGATAGTACAGATCCATTTTTATGGATGCACACAAAAGCTGAGGGAAACATAGAATACACCACCTTATTTTACATTCCATCAAATCCTCCATTTGATCTATTTAAGGTTGATTATGAGCCTGGTGTTAAGCTTTATGTTAAAAGGGTTTTCATTACTGATAGTGAAAAAGAACTACTTCCACCATATTTAAGATTTGTTAGAGGGATCATAGATTCTGAGGATTTGCCATTAAATGTAAGTAGAGAAATCTTACAACAAAATAGGATTTTAGAGAGCATTAAACAAGCTTCTGTAAAGAAAATCTTAAGTGAGCTTAAAAAAGTAAAAGAGAAAGATTTTGAAAAATACCTAGAGTTTAATAAAAACTTTGGAAAGGTTTTAAAAGAGGGACTTTATGGTGATTTTGCAAATAAAGATGCGCTTTTGGAGTTAGTGCTTTTTAAATCTAGCAAAAGAGATGGTTTAGTTAGTTTAAAAGAGTATAAAGAGGCCATGCAAGAGGGGCAAAAAAGCATCTACTACATAAGTGGCGAAAATGAAACTATGCTTAGAAACTCTCCATTAATTGAGAGATTTAAAAAAAGCGACATAGAGGTGCTGCTCCTAGATGAAGAGGTTGAGGCTATTGTAGTTCCAATGATTGGGGAGTATGATAAAACTCCAATCAAGTCCATAAACAGTTCCGATGTGGATGAGGAGATTGCAAAAGATAATGACAAGATAGATGAAGATAAATATAAAGAAATTTTAGTCAAAATGAGAGAGATTTTAAAAGATGATGTAAAAGATATTAAAATCTCAAATAGACTTAGCGACTCTCCATCTTGTCTGATTTATGATAAAAATGATCCAGATTTTCAAATGCAGCAGATGCTAAAACAGATGGGGCAAGATAATCTGCCAAAAATCAAGCCTATTTTAGAAATCAATCCAGATCATGAGATAATCCAGAAAATCACAGAATCTAAAGATTATCTATACTTAAATGATGTTTCATATCTACTTTTAGATCAAGCAAAACTTGCTGAGGGGATGAAGATTGAAGATGTGAGTGCTTTTACAAAAAGATTGAACAAGTTTGTTGCTAAAGGTCTTTAATGTAGTGCCTTTATGACACTACAAAAGCCCAGCTTCAGCTAAAAACAAAGAGTGGACATAATCAGCTCTTTTTAACCTATCGTACTTAGCAAAGGAGAGAAAAAGCCTACTTTTAGCCCTAGTGGTTGCAACATAAAAGAGCCTTCTCTCCTCTTCAATACTTCCTCCCATACTCATAAGTTTTCTATTTGGGAATCTTCCATCCATCAAATCAACAATATAAACATCCTCAAACTCAAGCCCCTTGCTAGAGTGAACTGTAAGCAAATTCACCCCCTCCCCCTCACTCATTTCACTGCTTCCAAGCGTTAGTGCATTTAAAAAGCTATCTACCGTACTATAGTTTTTAGATAAATTCTTAAGTAGTAAAACTCTTCTATCCATCGCATCTTTAGCGTTTTCTAAAAGAGTTTTATCTATGCTTCCATCTTTTAAAGTAGCTCTTCTTTTTAGTAAAAACTCTTCAATTTCTAAATATATTTTTGAATTAACCACAGCATCAATGAAAGTTGAAGCCCTTTTTATGTTTTTTGATTTTTTTAAAAATTGGTACATATTGTGCAAAAATACCGCCCCATCGCTGTTTAATTTAGATAATTTTAATACTGGGTTTGATAAAAACTCTTCATCAAAACCAAGTTTATAAAACCTCCCCACACTTCCAAGCTCAAGGTTATCATCAAAAAGCCCAAGCTGTCTATTTTGCGCTCTTTTCTCAAAAGGCTCTTCATCATTAGGATTAAAAAATCCCTTAAGTATGTCGCCATCTCCAATCTTATAAAGTCCATCAAAAATCTCTTTTGAAAGCGCTGGCCCAACACCTTTAGCATACTCAAAAAGGTGCATAAAAGAGATCATATCTTTAGGATTTACAAATATGGCAACCAGCTCTAAGATAGCTTTTATCTCTTTTGCATCAAAAAAACTTATCCCGCCTTTTCGCTTTGAACTAATGCCAATCTCCTTTAAACTAGCTTCAATTCCATCTGCGCTTGAATTATTTCTAAAGATAACTGCCACTTCTTCATATGCTGTTCTTGATTCTTTTATCATCTTAGCAATGGCTTGATACTGCGCAAAAAGCTCGCCATATATTAAAAGCTTTGGCGCTTCATATTCGCCGCTTTTAGTAACTTCTAAAGCTTTAGGGTAGAGTCTTTTGTTTTTCTCAATCACTCTATTTGCTAAAGATAAAATCTTGCTAGATGAGCGGTAGTTTTTGGTTAGAGTGAAAACTTTAGCGCCGTTATATCTATGCGAAAAACTACCAATTATCTCAATGTTTGCTCCATTAAAAGCATAAATACTTTGATCATAATCCCCAACGCAAAATAGGCTTTTTGGCTTAAATGAGTCAATCAAAGAGCCTTGCAAACTGTTTGTATCTTGATACTCATCAACTAAAATTTCCCTAAAAGAGATGGGCGCACCCTTTAAAAGTTGATCTCTTAAGAGTATTAAAAGATCATTAAATCCAACATACCCAAACCTATTTTTTTGCTCATTAAACTCATTTAAAATATCATCATATATGTCAAAATAGAGCTCATGCTCAGCGTGAGATTCTTTAAGCCATGAGTGAAAATCACCCTTAGTTGAGCTGTTTTGAAACAAAGAGTAAATATCGTAAAGATAGGAAGATTTATAAGGACTGGTTTTTGAATCAAAATGATGAAATTTTCTCTTATCGTAAATGCTTTTTAAAAGAACTTTTAGCTCATTTGGTTGTTTTAAAGTGATGTTTTTGGAGAGTTTTTTCAAAAGTCTATAACTAACTGCATGAAAAGTCCCGGCCTCAATCTCTTTTGCAACACTTTCGCCAAAAAAACCAGCAACTCTATCTACCATTTCACTTGCAGCTTTATTTGTAAAAGTTAAAAGTAAAATTTGGTGTGGCTTTACACCGTTTTGCAAAAGATGTGCAATTCTAGCTACTATGGTAGAAGTTTTTCCTGTTCCTGCACTTGCTATGATGAGATTGTAACCAGTTGGAGCAGTTGCTGCGCTTTTTTGTTCAAAATTTAAATGAGATAGGGGCATCTATACCTTTCAAAAAATAAAAGTGCTATTTTAGTCTATTGGTAGTTAAGAGTAGATAACTTTTTGTTTTAATAGTTAGCTAAATTAAGTATCAAGCAAGTATGATTGGAAGATAAAGTTTTAAGGAAAAAGATGAAAAGGATTCTTTTTGTTTTCTCTGTTTTAATTGTTTTTGGTGTTGTTGGGCATTTTTTATTTGCAAATAGTGTTGAAAAAAAGATTGATTCTCACATAAAAGAGTTAAATAGTAGTGGTTTTATTGCAAATTGTGATAAAAAAATTGGATTTTTAAATGTTGTTGGAAATGGAGAGATAGAGATCATCTATCCAAAAAAAGCATTAGAGTATCTCATTAGTAAAAGAAGTGATGGAGAGTTTAAAGAGTATTTAAAAGAGAGTCTTTTAAGTTTAGATGAAAAAGAGTTAGAACTGCTGCTAGATGGGGTTTTGATTGAGTATGAATTTACTTATAAAAACTTTTTAAATAAACTTAATTTTGATATGTTTTTAGTAAGAGCTTCCAACGCTACTTTAAGTGAAGCTTTAAAAGATGAAGAGTTAGCTCACCTGCTTGATTTTTTAAAAAATAAAGAGGTAAAAATAAGTTTTGATGAAGATTTAAATTTTAAATTAAAAGATATAAACTATATTTTCAAAGAGGGCTCTTTGCAACTTAGAGGGGTTCATGGTGATGTAAATGGGTTTAAAGTTGGGCTTTTTAAGGTTTCTGAAGTTGCAAACCAAGTTCATTTTCTAGTAGATAACATTGATTTTAAGTATGAAGAAAGTGATGAAAATATCAACTCATTTTTAAAGATTGATAATATAAAATTTGATGAATTTTACACTAAAGTTAAAGTGGAAAATCTGCTCATAAATTCTAACTCAATCATTAGCAATGGAGTGCTAGATGGGGAGAGTAAAATCAGTAGTGATAAAATGTTTTTCTTCCAAAATGGAGAGAGTATTGGCTTTGATGAGGGTGAATTTTACATATCTTTGAAAAAAGTACCATATGATGAGTTAAAAAAATATAGTGCACTTTTAAATAGTGAAGGGTTTTTAGAAAGTGAGGATTTCATAGTTAAAACAAAAGAGATTTTATCTAAAATATCCTCTTCAAATCTCTCATTTTTAGCAAAAACTAATTTAAATAATTTTAAAAAGAATGACGAAAAATATTTTGAAAATTTAAATTTAAATGCAGACTTTGAGC
>JAAYLJ010000105.1 GCA_012521935.1 Campylobacteraceae bacterium
CCTGTATGAGCGATAAAATCGCCCTCTTTCATCCCTTTTCTAAAGATAGGTTTTTTACTTTGTGAAATGATAGTTATGGAAATAGAGAGTTTTTCTCCTGATGTTGTATCGCCACCAATTATCTCTATATTCCATTTTTTACACTCTTTTTTAAAGGTATCTGAGAGTTTTTTTAACTCATTTTTAGAAAAATTTGATGGAAGTACAACTCCAATTTAGGCATATTTTGGAGTGGCATTCATGGCGATGGCATCGGAAATATTTATAAGTAAGCTTTTTTTTGCAATCTTTTCAAGGCTCATCCACTCTCTTTAAAAATGAGTGTCTTCAATGAAGAGATCTTTTGAATAGACTAACTCCCCAATAACTGCGCCATCATCTCCAATTTTTTTGGAATTAAACTGTGAAATGACAAAGCCTTCTTTATCCATAACCATCCTTTAATTAAGCTACATTTTACACTTAAGTGCGTTAATCTTGCTTTATTTTTAATTTTTTCTCAAAAGTTAAGTTCATATTTTGTACACTAAGAGTTTAAACACAAAGGAGCAAAAAAGATGCAAACTTTTTTTCTTAAAATTTTTAGATTTGATGCAAAAACTGATTATTTACCATATTTTACCAATGAAGAAGCAACAGTAAAGCTAGAAAACAGCCTTAAAAGCTTACTAAAAAAGATCCTACCAAATGAAGCCATGCCAAAATATGGAGTTAATATAGGTGGCTTAGCCGTTGATATTAACGCTCCACTAAAGGAAATTTACGAAAAATTTGAAGAAAGTTTTACTGTTATGCCTCTTAGTACGAAAAGAGCTGTGAAGGATTTGGCAATTGAAAGTGAAGATTTTATTAGTAGGTTTAAAATCCTAGAGCCGTTTGTAAAAGATGAGGATTTTAAGAGTTATGAAGAGCTCGCACTCTATCACTACGCATCTCCAGCGTTAAAGTATGATGAAGAGATTTATGGAACAGCTTTTTACATTTTTGCTTCAAAAATGGCTCAAAAATACCCAGAATATGAAAAAGAGATTGTTCAAATAGTTAGTGATGAGAAAAAAGGGGTATATAATCATATCTCATTAAGGCCACATCTGTTTGAGTTTGATGATGAAAGTTGCGGGTTTATCACATTTTTAAAAGATAAAGTTAGAAAATATTTTCCAAAAAAAGTTGCTTTTGAAAAAGAGATAGAGGAAGAGAGTGGCTCTTTGCTAACACTCTTAAACTTAACAGAAAATGATATTCCTAGTAAACTGCCTAGCTTAAAACACTCATTTGATAAGTTTAACGCAGCAATATTTCTTGGAGAAAATAGCGAGCTAAGCGGTTTTGAAAAAGAGATTATAAAATTTTCAAATTTAAACACAAAATATTTACCAAAACACAGACACAATAGTGGCATGAAAGTTTTTGATAACAACAAAAAGCTTGCTTTTTTAATAGCTGGAGAAATTTTACTTGAAGCCCTAGATAGTGGGGTGGATTTTATGCTAATTAGAAATAAAAGAGATTTAGAGCTTTTAGATAGAGCTCAAAAAGAGTGCGCTAAAGCTGTTGGTAGAGATATTAACCTACCTATTCTAACCTTTGAAGAGTTGCTTTTTATTGCCATTGGCAAAATTGATGATTCGGGCATTAAAAATCATAAAATTGTGCCAAATTTTCTACCAATTTAATTCATATGCAAGCACCTTTAAAACTACTTTTGCTAAATGAACTCTATAAACATAGGGCTTTTGGTTTTAAATATACTCATTTTGAAAAAAAACTTGAAGCTCAAAGCTTTAACAGTTTTAAAAATATTGAACATTTAAAGCAAAGTATTTGGCAATGTAATCTTTGCACGCTTTCAAAAAGTAAAAAAAATAGTGTTTTTGGTGAAGGTAATTTAAATGCAAAACTGCTTTTTGTTGGAGAGGCGCCAGGAAGCACGGAAGATGAGTGCGGAAGGCCATTTACTGGCAGAGCGGGCGAACTGCTTACAAAGATAATTGAGAATGTTTTACACTTAAAAAGAGAGGATGTTTATCTGGCAAATATACTAAAATGCAGACCTCCTAAAAACCGCACTCCTTCATTAGAAGAGGCTAAGATGTGTAAACCGTTTTTATTTGAACAAATTAAACTAATAAAACCAAAAATCATTGTGGCACTTGGAGCTACAAGTTACCAGCACTTAACCAATGATTTTGAGAGTAAAATCTCACGCATTAGGGGAAGTGAGATACCCTTTGGAGATGCTATCCTTGTGCCAACTTACCATCCTAGTTTTTTGCTTAGAAATCCATCTGCAAAAAAAGATGTTTATTATGATATGTTAAAGGTTAAGTCTATTTATGAAAAAATTTAAAGTTATTTTACTCTTAGTTTTGATTCTTTACTCGCAAATTTTTGCATCAGGTCGTCTTTTTTCATCCATTCCACTTCCGCAAAATATATTTTTAGATTTAGATGAACAAATATGCGATGATGAGTGCTTAAATGAACTTGTAGAAAATGGGCAAGTTTTTTCTTTTTTAAGTAAATATGAGAGGGGTTTTCAGCATGAAGACACGCTTCAAGAGTTTTATACAAATTTAAGTGTAGCGTTAAATCTTGATGTCCAAGGCGACAAACCGCCCATTAAATTAGCTGTTTTATACCCTCAAAAAAAGATTAGAGGTTACGCTGTTTCAACAGTAAATAGCATAATAGCTTATTTTTTACACAGAGAACACAACTTTAATTTAGAGATTTTTAATATTGATGAAGAAGATGAAAAGAGCATTGAAGCAGCTGTAAAAGAGATAAGAGAAAGTGGATTTAGCTTTGTCATAGCGCCGTTAACTCTTGAGGGGGCGGATTTGCTTTTAAATTATTCGAAAGATTTAAATATTTTTATACCAACAGTAAATAAAAACCTACTCTCATTTGTCCCACAAAATGTACTTTTTGGCGGGATTGATTATGAAAAGCAGATTTTAACCCTTTTTTCAGAGGCTACTCACAAAATTGCACTTTTTACTGATGGCAGCTTGCTTGCTACAAATTTAGATAAAGCTGTCGCGGATTTGGCTGGAAATGTGGGATATTCAAGAGAGATAGGAAATGGCAAAGTCGATTTTAAGGCTATGTTAAATGGAAACAAATACTTAAACAATAGCTCTATATTTTTAAACACTCCTTTAGTAAAAAGTAGTCTTTTAGCGTCGCAATTTAGGGTTTATGACATAGAGCCATATAATTTACTCTCAACCCAAATCAACTTTCATCCAATGCTTTTAACTCTCACTCAATATGAAGATAGAAAGAATCTTCTCATAGCAAACTCCATTGACTTCATACCCTCACAACTTAGGGTTTTTAATCAACTTTTTGGGCATAGCATTGAGTATGACTGGGTGAATTATGCAACAAGTATTGGGGTGGATTATTTTTATGTAACTTATTTTAATAATGAAGCTACGCCGCTATTTAAGGAAAAAATCGTAAATGGACAGGTTGATTATAGGACAAAACTTTTTAAGGCAAATAGGTATCAATTAGTTGAGGCTCAGTAAAAACTCTTTGACGCTCTCTTCTAGCCTGGCAATCTTGCCTTTGCAAACAAAAACTAAAGTAATGTCTGCTTGGAAAATCTTTTTTGATTTATTGAATATCTCATGTCTAACAATAGTTGAAGCATTTTTACACTCAAGCACACTTAATTTTACCTCTAGCAAATCCCCAAGTTTAGCTGGAGATAGATAGCTTGCGGTTAAGTCTTTTACTACAAAATGACAATCCTTTTCACCTAGAGCAAACCCAGAGTTAAAAAATAGTTCACTTCTTGCTCTTTCGCAATATTTTATGTAATTGGCATGATAAACAATGCCACCCATGTCTGTATCTTCGTAGTAAACTCGTATTTGCACCTTATAAACCCCTATATTAAGGCACTTTGACAGCTAAGAGTTAGCCAATGTGTCAAAAATTGTGCCAAATTTCTCTAATTTCTGAAACCTTGTTGCTTCATCTTCTTGGATAAATTTTGTATATGTTGAAAGTGTTATTGAGACATCTTTATGACCTAAAGTTTTTGATACCCAAACTATATCAACACCTTGACTTATCATCTGTGAAGCAAATGTATGTCTAAGATTATACAGAACTCTCTCTTTGATTTTGTTTCGAATAAGCAATCTTTTAAATGAAGCAGCAAGGGTATCGTGTGAAAAATATCTTTTGCCACTTCTTGTATAAAAGAGATACTCTTTATCTCCAGTGAGCTTTTGTTGGCTTAGTAACACTTCCAAAGTTTGAGGCAATATATCCACATATCGCATAGATGACATTGTTTTTGGTGTGCCATCTTTTCCTGCAACTCTTGTTTGCATTATTTTGATTTGCTTTTTATCAAAGAGTATATCTTGCCATCTAAGAGCAACTGCTTCACCTGGTCGCATCCCTGTAAAAAGCATCAGTTTATAAAAGTTTTTATTGTGTTCAAAAAGTTGTGTATCTTCTAAAATAAGCTTAATCTCTGAATTGTTAAAAGGCATCACATCCTCTTCTTCATCAAATAAAGTGTTTTGCTTTGATTTTTGTTTTGGTGCTTTTACTAACTGCATTGGATTTTTAACGATTATCTCATTGATAAAGGCATCTTGTAAGATGTTATAAAAGATTGAACGATACTTTTGAGCACTTGATGGTGTGAGAGTTGTAAGCAATCTATTTTGCCAATCTTGAATATCCATAGGCTTTATAGCACTTATTTTAGTCTTTCCAAAATATGGAACCACATAGTTTTTAAAAGCTGCCATTTTTCGCTCATATACATGAGGTTTAATATTTGGTTTATTAGCATTTATGCTTTTTATTCCAAACTCTTCCACTGTCATATCTTTTGGATCATCAAACTCCTCTTCTAAGGCTATATTTGCACCTGTAAGTCCTAGCATCAACTCTGGGATAATCTCTTTTTTGATGATAAGCAAATTATCACTATTTGCTTTTAAAGAGGTACTTCTTCTTTGTCGCTTATTATCAATGAAAAAATCCAAATTCCAATGACCACTTCGCTCAATAATCCTAAATCTAACATCTTGATAGATATATTTAACAGATTTTTGCTTTTTCATCATCCTGCCCTCTTCATTTTCTCAAACATCTTTTTTGCATTTGGATTTGACAAAATCACTGGTTTTTCTTCAATCTCGACTTTGAGAGGTTTTTTCATCTCCACTTGTCTTTTTATACCTGATTTTTTAAATGCAATAATTGCTTCAGGAATGAAACGAAGTTTATTTTTGCCAACTTTTTCATAATGTAGCCCCTCTTCTAAAACACCGTTTTTAATATAGTGATTGAGTGTAGGCTCTGTAATGTCTAAAAATGTCAAAACATTTCTTTTGAGCTGTAGATTTGGCATAAACATTTGCAAAGTATCTTGTATATCTTCAAATTTTGCTAGTAATAAATCTAATTTTTGTCCGTCATACATAATCTTCCTCCTATTACTACAATACATTCATATTTTTTATTTTTAACGATTATCTGATTTATAAATTTCATTTTCAACTTCCTTTGCATCTACAAATGGAAGCTTTGCCATTTGTTCTAGTGTATAAAGCTTATTTGCATTTGCTTTTGCTGATGTTTGCACATCTTTTAAAATCAAGCGATATAGCTCATCTTCTATGTTGTAGCCGATTATTTCATAATAAAATATCTCAAGCTTATTTGTCATTTTGCTTTGAATTTCAATTTTTATATATCTACCTACATACTTTTCAATATAGTCTTTTTTAACTACACCTATCACATTTTGGTTTTCATATAAAATTTTCCACAATTCTTTTGCTCTATTTGGATTGATATCTATTTTATTACCATTGTAATAACTCTCAAGATAGCCATTATCATTAATTCTCAGCTCATTCCCCACAAGTAGTGTTGGACAACAATTTGTAAGCACCTGCCCTTTGTATTTTTCAACACAAAAACTTTTAAAGCTCAAAAAGCTTTTCATATCATTTTGCTCTGTAGCTTTTAGCTTTAGCTCTTTTTCTTTCTCTAGCTTTATTTCTAGCTCTAGCTCTGGTGGATTTTTGTCTGGACATTCTTCGGACATTTGTCCCAACAATTTTTTATCTTCATTAATTCTTAGTCTATAGGCTCTTTTCCTATCAGCTTCCGTTGAAGATTTTCCAATATAATTTTGAATATCGTTGATGTAAATTGCACCATTTTGTAGTATTTCAATTAGGTTCAATTTTTGAAATATATCTACTGCTTTTTCAATATCCCCTACACTATGTCTGGTTACATTTGCAAGCATATTTGAGTTAAAAGGGATTGTTTTATTGAACATTAACTTCCCATCATTTTTGATACTTCGTAGGATAAATTTGAGCAGAATATTTTAGTACTTGTACCCATCTGGCATACTTTCAAGCACTATCATTTCATCACTATCAAAATAATCAGCTTTTAATTTGATATAGTAGTAATGTTTATTATCGCTCATACATCACCTCATTTGAAAAAAGATAAATTTGTGTATAATTCAAACTTATCCACTCTGGATAGCTTGGCTTGAGAATGTTTGGCGACGCCTCAAGCCCTTTTTTTAACTCTTTAAAATCAACTTGCATATTCATCCTCAAATACCATCATAAGTTGAGAGTAACCGCTTTGGGTTTGTTCTTTTTTATACTTTTGAAAATTAATTGCTTGAGTTCCCACAATCTGTGATACTTCAAATCCAAACTTTTTACAAAGATATTCCATATCAAAATAATCAAAATAATCAAAATAATCAAAATCTTCTTCAAATATTGAGTTTTCCCAAATTGTTTGAAGTCCTTTTTTTATAGTATCTCTATCAAATTTTTCAAGTTCCATAAGCTCAAGCACCGCTTCAAGTTCATCATTTGATTTGATATTTTCATGAAGTTGTCCAAAACTTGGGGCACAGTAGAGTTTATATTTTTGATTGGTAGTTATGTTTCTCATATTGTTAAGTAGTCTCTCAATAAGCCAACTTACAGCATTTGAAATATTTTCACACTTTAAAAATCTACTAACTCCTTTTAGGTGGGATTTTTGAAGCTGACTTTTAAACATCTCAACTGCATCAGCGTATGCAAAATCAAAATCAGAAAATTTGAGTCGTTTTGATTTAGCAATTTTATAAATATCATCTCTTGCAAGTTCAACAACTAAATCTAAATGATTTAACAAACCATCAACAGTTTTGATTTTATTGCTATGGCTTAAAATTTCAACA
>JAAYLJ010000106.1 GCA_012521935.1 Campylobacteraceae bacterium
CGCCTTCTCCGTCCTTTACTATCTCAAGGGCAAGTTGTTTTGTAAGAAAAGCTAGAGCTTCACTAAAAGCATCCTCATTAAAAACTCCGCTTTTTCCACTACTTAGTAGCATAACTGTATCGTTTGTGGAAGTGTCTCCATCAACACTTATGGCATTAAAAGAGTATTTGATAGCTTCTTTTAAAGCTTCATCTGCAAAACCAACTGGGATTTTAGCATCAGTACAGATGAAGCAAAGCATTGTTGCCATGGCAGGATTTATCATGCCAGCTCCCTTGCAAATCGCAGCTATGTGAAAAAATTCTCCATTTTCTAACTCAACCTTTAAGCACAACTCTTTTTTAAAGCTATCTGTTGTCATTATGGCTCTTGCAACACCATTAGAATCACAAGAATTAAAATCAAATCTATCAAAAGCAGAGGTTATTTTCTCTTTATTTAATCTATATCCTATGACGCCAGTTGAGCTCATAATAGGGTTTTTAAGCTCTATTTTTTCGCCCAGTGCTTTAAAAATCTCTTCAATGTCCAAAACCCCAGCATCTCCAGTTAGAGCATTTGCATTTTTAGAGTTTAGAAGAAGAAAGTTTGTTTTAAAATCTTTTGGGTACTTTTTAAAATGAACAATGGGCGCAGCTTGAAAACTATTTGAAGTAAAAAGAGCACTTACTTCAAGCTCTTCATCGCTTCTTATAAAGCCCAAATCATTATCTTTGTCCGCTTTTAAGCCACAGTTTATCCCACCACAAAAAAATCCCTCAACATTTTCCAATCCGCCTTTAATGGGGTAAAAACTAAACATACTTAATTTCCTCTGGTTTATTTTTCTTTTTTATAACTCTTTTAGCGCTTGCTATATTTTCGCTAGTTCCAACTAAAAGCAGACTACTATTTGTTCCTATTAATAGATCTTTATTTGGCATTGCAACAAATTTTCCATTTTCATCTTTAATGCCAACTATGCTTACATTGGTAAGTTCTCTAAGTCTTGCATCTTTTATCTTTTTAAACCTAAGCCAAGAGTGCTCAGGTACCAAAACTTCCTCCATATCTATGGGGCTATTTTTTCTATGCAAATAAGACTCAATCATATTTTCCATATCTGGCCTTAACGCCATAGTGCTAAGCCTTTGAGCCACAAGCTTTGATGGAGAAACTACAAAATCAGCTCCAAGTTTTTTTAACTTTTCTACATCAAGCTCACTTATGGCATTTGCCATTATTTGGTATGGTTTTTTAAGTCCTAGTTCCTTTTCATAAAGCCTTGTAGAGGCTATTAAAGCGATATTATCAGCTATGTTTTCACTCAAAGTTACCATCCCTTTAGCGCTTGAGAGATGAGATTTAAGCAAGGCTTCATGAGCATGTGGTTCTGCTTGAATGAAGTATGGATACCTATTTTTAACAGCAATTTTTTGTATGGAAGGGTTTGGATCAACAACCACAAAAGGAATATGGTTTTCCAAAAACTGCTTTGAAAGTTGAGTGGTAAACTCATTTTGATAACAGATGACAAAGTGGTTTTTGAGTCTCGCGATTTTATAGAGCATGTTTCTTTCCTTAAGCACTTGTATAAGCTCGCCTTTGCTAATTACTTGAATCAAAACACCAATAGAAAATGAAAATACGCCAAATCCTACAATGATTAAAGTAACGGTAAAAAGCCTTCCAAGCTCAGATATATGAGCAGTTTCACCAAATCCAACGGTGGTAAAAGTGATACCTGTTTGATAAACTGCATCTGAAAGCGACATATTGTCGATAAATATATAGCCTAAAGTTCCAAACATCATGGCTAAAACTACCGAAATGATTGGAACTCTAAAGGGTTTAAGTTGCTGATATAGCTCAGTATTTAAGTTAATTTCAGGGGAGGTCCTCTCAGACCAATTGAGGAATTTTTTTAGTTTTTGCCAAGTTGTTGGCTTAGACACTAAAAGCCTCTAAAACGCAATTTATGCGTTTTTTTTCATAGTTCGTAGCGTTGAGGCTGCGACTTTTATCTTTCTTGTAGATCCATCTTCTAAAGTTACTCTTATGGTTCGTAAATTTGGAAGAAATCTTCTTTTTGTCTTATTGTTTGCGTGACTTACGCTATTTCCAACCATAGGGCCTTTGCCTGTTATTGCACATCTTCTTGCCATTTTTGTTTCCTTAAAATTTTGACTATTTTACCAAAATAGACCATAAGTTGATCTTAGAGGTTTATAAAAGCGCGGATTATAACATAAAAAAGTTTTGTTGTAAATATCTACCATAAAATTCAATCCTATTTTATGGAATGAGTGCTATTATTGTATAAAAAAAATAGAGAAAAATATGATTACAAATAGTGATTTAGACAGATACATTGCCTCAATTCCCTCACTTCCAAAAGTAGTAAGAGATTGTGTAAAAGCGCTAAATGATGGGGATTTAGTGGCTGCTGCTAATTTTGCAAAAGAGGATAAAGCCTTAATGTTTTACCTAAAAGACATAGTCAATAAACCAATATATGGCTTTAGAACTGAGATAAAAGATGCCAATCAACTTTTTGGAATACTAGGCTTAGGCAGAGCTAGGCAAATTTTGCAAGCTTACTACACCAAGCTTATCTCTCCAACTAAATGGGAAGTTTTTGAGTTAAATAGTCAAGTTTTTCAAGAATTTCAAGCAGATTTGATGGTTAAATGGGGAAATATTTTATCTTTTTGTAAAAATAACGATAGTGAGGTTTTAAAAACCGCCTCTATCATTCCCGCTGCCCTAGCCGCAGCAGAAGCGATATTTAGGGAACATTTAGAGACTTTGAATGTTTTAAAATCCCAACATGCTTTTAGCTATGACTATATTTTAAAAAAGACAACAGGATATAATTTTAAAGATATCATTATCCAAATAGCTAAAAAATGGGAGTTAACAAGCAAAAGTGTTGAGTTTGTAGAGCTACTTTATGAAGATGAATACAAAAATGACACTGTTGAGTACTTAAAACTTTTAATTCAGTACGAATTAAGCAGGCCAAACTTAATGCAAAGTGGGGCAAATGATCTATTTGAATTTGATAGTTTTGCAAATGAAGAGCTCATAGAAAATTTTTACAAAATCATTGAAAAGGCAGAGAGTGAGGCCAATAGTTAAGAAAAATTTAGCTGTTTTTTATCCACAAGGTTTTTTAGATGGCCAGAGTGCAAAAATGGTTATCGAGCAGCAAGATGGTGCATATCTTTTAGAAAAAAGACCAGAATTTACTCTAGTTTCTTTAAAAAAAATAGTTTTTTTCAATAAAAGAGGTTTAGACATCATCGTTGAAGAACTCTTAAAAGTAGGAGAAAAAATTGGAGCAGTCATAGGCTTTTGCGATTATGATTTTAAAAAATATAAGATGATTTTAGATATGTATCAACGAAATTTCAATTTTTCGCTATTTGAAACCAGTGAAATCGCCACTTTATTTATGAATGGAGCTTCTAGTAAAAACTTAGAAGAGAAAAAAATCATTGTTTATAGTGAAGATAGCGAGCAGAAAAACCATCTCATAATTGAACTTTACGAAAGAGGCTACAAACCCTTTGTTCCAAAAAGCTTAAATGAGTTTAAGACTTTAAGGAAAGATTATGATTTTGCCATTTCTCACTCATATATCGACTTTTTAAATAGGCCTGTTCAAGCTCATATAAAAGAGAATGTGATTGTCTATACACTAAAAGATTTTGTAGATTCAACTTTGAGTGAAAAGTTTGACATGAGGTATCATGAAAACTCCTTAAAAGTTGGTTTTGTCTTTTTTCTTTTTAATGCGCACAATGTTTCATCGATGAATATCCATGGAGTTAATTTTTTAGCAAAACTCTCAACCGCAGCAGCTGAATATAGTGCTACAATCGCGATTTGCGGACTAACTAGCCAAAGCATTACAAGTGCTTTACAAAATGATTTAGAAGATGCAGGCATACTGCTTTATCCTTCTATGAAAGATTTTTTTGACGATAAAACTCTTTTAAATGAGAGCAAAGGAGGGGCAATTAGCGGTACAAAAAAAGAGCATATTACTAAGCAGTTAGTAGAAATCCTTCCCATTGTAACCCAAACTGCCATGAGTACGGTTGAAGTCATGACTAAGTTAAAAGTTGTTAAAAAATCTCTTAAAATAGAGCCTTTAACACTAGAAGAGAGTAGTTCAAATATGGGCGTTGCCATAGCTTTTTATGGCGATTTAAATGGTTTGCTTATATTAATTTTTGAAGAAGAGCTTGCTAAAAGAGCATGTAAAGTTTTTCTTGAAGAGTTAGAGCCATCAAGAGAGGATCTTTTAGATGCTCTTGGCGAATTTGTAAATATTATTGGTGGAAAATTTGTGCAACAAATGCAGAAAAAACAGTGTAAAATTGACATTACAATGCCAAGAACTTTTGATAATACCTCTAAAATTCTTCAAAACAAAAAAGATAAAAAAGGTGCTCAAATCAACTTTAGTGTTGATGGTAAAGATTTGACCCTCTTTTTAACTAGATAAGGAAAAAAATGTATGTAGCTCCAAGCATTTTATCTGCTGATTTTGGCAGGTTAGATGAAGAGGTAAGAGCGATTTGTGATGCAGGATGTGATCTTGTGCATGTTGATGTGATGGATGGGCATTTTGTACCAAATATGACTATAGGGCCAGTTGTAGTTTCAGCTGTAGCTAAGGCAGCATCTAAGCCACTTGATATTCATTTAATGGTTCAAAACAATAATTTTTTTGTAGATCTTTTTGCCCCACTTAAACCAAAGTTTTTGTCATTTCACATTGAAGAGGAGAAGCATCCTCATAGGCTCATTCAAAAGATTAGAGATTTTGGAATAAGTCCTGGTATTGTACTAAATCCACATACTCCGCCAGAAACCATAGAATTTATCTTAAATGAGATAGATTTAGTTTTAATAATGAGTGTAAATCCAGGTTTTGGTGGGCAAAGTTTTATTCCTAGTTCATTAGAAAAGATAAGAAGATTAAGAGAGATGATAGATAAAAAAGGTGCCAAAGTTCTCATTGAAGTTGATGGGGGCATAAATGGCTTAAATGTAAGAGAGGTAGAAGAGGCAGGAGTGGACATTGTAGTTGCTGGGAATTATGTTTTTAGCTCGCACGATTATGCTCATGCCATAGCTTCATTAAGAGTCTAATGAGAGTTAAAATTTGCGGAATCACTAAACTTGAAGATGCCCAAGTAGCCATTGAGTGCGGAGCGGACGCTTTAGGGTTTGTTTTTTATGAAAAATCACCAAGATACATAACTCCTAAAGCGGCAAAAGAGATCATAAAAAACTTACCACCTTTTGTTGAAAAAGTTGGGCTTTTTGTAAATGAAAAGATGAAAAATATTGATGAAATCTCTTTTGGGGCAAAACTAACTTTAGCGCAGCTTCACTGGGAGGTCTCATTAGATGAGATTAAGAGTTTAAAAACTCCATATTTACAAGTCGTAAGAGCTAAAAATAAAGAGGATATTTTTAAACTTCAAGATGAATATAGATTAGTTGATGCATTTGTAAAAGAGTATGGCGGAGTTGGAAAAAAGCTTGATTTATCGTGGTTTGATGAAATAGATTGTAGAAAAATCATCTTAGCTGGTGGATTAGAAGCAAAAGATTTAAAAGAGATAAAAAAGATGGGATTTTACGGCGTAGATGTGAGTAGCGGGGTTGAAAAGTCTAAAGGCATTAAAGATCATAAAAAAATTGAAGAGTTTATAAGAGCGCTTAAGGGATGAATGAACTTGAAAAAATAGCCCTAGAGCTAGCAAAAGGTGAAATGAGTAAGGATGAACTAGCATTTAAGATAGCGCAAATTGACTCACTTGTCTTGCCTGAAGATGAAAATTTTGAGTCATTACACTTAATGGGACTTCCGATTTTAAACCTAGATGAAGATCTTTTGACGCTAAGTACGAAAATATCTCCCTATGAAAAACAAAGATACTGCATTGTAGATTTAGAAACCTCAGCTAGCAACATAGAGTCTGGCCAAATCATAGAAATAGGCGCAGTTATGATTGAAGATGGAGAAGAGGTGGCCAAGTTTGACTCTTTAGTTCATGCAAAAGCAATCCCAGAAGTTATCCAAAATCTAACAGGGATTACACCAAGTTTAGTTGAAGATGCCCCCTCAGTTGGATCTGTTCTTGAGCAGTTTAGGTTATTTTTAGGAGAGGCTGTATTTGTAGCACATAATGTTAAGTTTGATTATGGTTTTTTGTCTGATTCTATGCAAAAACAAGGCTTTGGCCCACTTTTAAATAGAAAACTTTGCACCATAAATCTAGCTAGAAAAACCATCAAAGCACAAAAATATGGGCTAGATTTTCTAAGAGAATTTTTAAACATAAATGAAGTAGGAAGACACCGCGCATTAGCTGATGCACAAAGCGCTATGATTATTTTTAAAAAAGCTTTGGAAAATGTACCACCAGTCATTAAGACAACCGAGGATCTTATAAATTTTACAACCTCAAAATTAAAGTTGTAAGTTTTTCATTTATAAAATACTTGACAGATAGTATCAAATTTGATACTATTTAAAATGCAAAAAACAAACTGGAAAGTTACTTTCTATAATGAAAAAGTAGAACAGGAAACACTTGAGTTGCCTGATACTATCTTAGCAACTTTATTGAGAATTTTTTCAATGGTTGAAGAGGTGGGGCCTAATTTAGGAAGGCCACATTCAGCTCCACTAGGAGATGGGCTTTTTGAGTTTAGGGCTAAAGGAAGAGAAGGGATAGCAAGATCTATTTTTTGTTTAATCATCAATAAAGAAGTGGTAATACTACATACTTTTATCAAAAAAACTAATAAAATTCCAAAAAAAGAGATAAATATTGCATTAGA
>JAAYLJ010000107.1 GCA_012521935.1 Campylobacteraceae bacterium
AAACTTATAAATTGGGGCTAACAAAAAGTAACCAACTCCTACTATCACCCCAAGATGAAACCCACTTATGGCCACCAAATGAGCCACTCCCCAGTGCGTTATATCTTCTCTTAACTCTTTTTTAGAACTATCTCCTAGAAAAAGTGCGGTAAATAGATTTTGAACTTTTTGACTAGTTTGATGTTGTGCGGATATGGCTCTATATAGTTTTTCATTTAAATTAAGCTCTACTTCATGCAAAGGAGTGTGCCTAAAGCTAGGCGCATAAAATCTTTTTGATAAAAAACTTTTAAAACTTACTCCATCACTAACTATGGTGAAGTTTAACTTCTCTTTTTCTCTAGCTTTAAACTCTTTTGCGTAAGAGGTGGAGTAGATTAAAAAATCATCTGTTTTAATGTGTAAAACCTTGTAAGGTTTTCCTTTTTTGCTAACTCTTTCAAACTCATTTACTAAAACGCCACTTAAATTGTGATATTTTTGTTCTTTAAACTCTTGATAATTTTTATAGCTAAATGCTAAATGTACTAAGAAAATTAGAAAAAAGAGTGAAAACGCCCAAAAAATCTCCACTTTTTTACTAAAAAGCGGATTTGGGGCAAACATTACTCTTTTGGTGGCACAAAAGTGCTATTTGTCTGCTCATCTCCTGAATAGACAATCTCTATTGGAACAGCACCACTATCAACAAACCTTGTGCACTCTTTTTGAAAAACTAATTTTACCTTACCTATTGGCCCATTTCTATTTTTACCAATGATAATCTCTGCATCCTCTTCCATTTTACTCACAAAATCACTTCTATACTCTTTGCCCTCAGCCCTAGCTCTTTGCTCTCTCTCTTTCTCCTCTTTTTCCCTATAAACATCATCTCTATATACAAATAAAATCATATCCGCATCTTGCTCGATGGCGCCAGATTCTCTAATGTCACTTAACATTGGCCTTTTATCATGCCTACTCTCAACCCCTCTATTAAGCTGCGAAAGCGCAATCACTGGCATTTCAAGCTCTCTAGCTAAAAGCTTAAGCCCACGGCTAATTTCACTAACTTCAAGATGCCTATCTTTTTTGCTTGTTCCACTCATTAATTGCAAATAATCAATGATGCAAAGGCTAACTTCTGGGTGATTTGTCTTTAATTTTCTAAGCTTTGCCCTTACTTTATGTATGTCAACATTGCCACCATCATCAATGAAAAGTTTTTTCTTCTCCATCCCACTACAAGCATCACTTAGCCTACTCCACTCATCATCATTTAAGTTTCCAACTCTTAGTTTTTGTAAAGGAATGGAAGTTTTAGCACTTAACATCCTAAGCATCAACTGCTCTGCTGGCATTTCTAGGGAAAATATAGCGACCCCTTTATCCAAATCTAGCGCTTTTTGGGCTAAGTTTAAACAAAATGCAGTCTTTCCCATGGCTGGCCTAGCCGCAATTATGATTAAGTCTCCATCTCCAAAACCTGTTGTAAGCTCATTTAGTTTCGTAAACCCAGTATCAAGCCCAACAACAATCTGATTTCCCCTTCTTTTTAACTCTTCAATTCTTTCTAAAGTAGCAACAACTACCTCACTTGACTCTCTAAACTCTTTGTCGCTTGACTCTTGGCTTATTTGATAAAGTTTTTGCTGAATCCCATCAAGCACCTCATGAGCTGGCAAATCTTGCTTTAGTGCAACATCGGTAATGTCGCTTGTTAAAGATACAAGAGTTCTTTTTATGGATTTGTCTTTTATCTCATTTGCATAAGCAAATATGGTTGGAAGTGGATTTGTGCCAATTATTTCAAGCATCACATCTTCATCAAACTTTCCATCTTGAAGTAGTTTTTTTCTTACAAACTCTTCATCAACAGGCAAATCTTCTTGTTCACAAAGTATCATTGCATTAAAAATGTACCTATGAGCTGGGAGATAAAAATCTTTTGGTTTTAATATTGATGAAGTCTCTTCTAAAAGCTCTGGATTAAAAAAGATTGAACTTAGTATTGATCTTTCTATGTTTAAATTGTGCAAACTCTCCATTAATTCTCCTTAGCCGCTTCTATTTCAACCTCTTTAATGAACCTATCTACAAGTTCATTTTCCTTTAACTTTGCTATGACTTCCCCTTTTTTTATGATGAGCCCCTCTTTTTTTCCAAAAGCTATGGCAACATCAGCGTGTTTTGCCTCGCCAATTGCATTTACAGCGCATCCCATCACTGAAATATCTAGTGGAGCTTTTATGTGTCTAACCCTTCTTTCAACCTCTTCTACCGCTTTAACAAGATCTGCTTCAAGCCTCCCACAAGTTGGGCAAGAGATAATGTTTACTCCCTCTTTTACCACTCCAGAGTCTTTTAAAATGGCTTTTCCAACCACTATCTCCTCTTCAAGTTCACCTGTCATAGAAACTCTTAAAGTATCGCCTATCCCTTCAAGTAAAAGCGCCCCAAGAGCTATGGAAGATTTAATAGTAGAGTGAAATTTAGTTCCAGCCTCAGTCACTCCTAAATGAAATGGATGGTTAGTTAAAGGCCTTAACATTTTGTATGCTTCAACTGTTCTTGCCACATCACTTGCTTTTAGTGAAACTTTTATGGAGGTAAATCCTAAATCTTCCAAAAGCTTTATATTATAAAGCGCAGACTCCACCATCCCTTTTGCGGTTGGGCCATATTTTATGTCAAACTCTTTTTCAAGTGAGCCAGAATTTACTCCAATTCTTATTGGAAGAGCTCTTTCATTGCAAGCTTTTACAACCTCTTTTATCCTCTCTTTTGAACCAATATTGCCTGGATTTATCCTAATGCCATCAACACTTTTTGCAGCAATTAATGCTAATTTATGATTAAAATGAATATCAGCAACAAGAGGAAGAGAGATATTTTTCTTAATCTCTTCAAGCGCGTTAGCATCTTCAAGTGAAGGTACAGCAACCCTAACTATGTCACAACCTGCAAAATGGAGTCTTTTTATCTGCTCTAATGTTGCTTTAACATCTTTTGTTTTTGTAAAAGTCATGGATTGGACTGAAATTGGGGCGTCCCCGCCAATTAAAACCCCGCCTAAATTTATCTTGTTTGTAGGATATCTCATAGTACAACTTTTTTAACTCATTGTATCATTTAGTTGCTTATGAGAAATTATATGGATCCATATCTACCTCTATGAGTGGACTCTTAACAGCCCTAGAAGCTCCAAGTAAAGCCTTAGCACTTCTATCTCTTAAAAGTATGTG
>JAAYLJ010000108.1 GCA_012521935.1 Campylobacteraceae bacterium
AATGCTACAAGTCCACTTATCAATAAAATTGGAACTGCAATGTACGACAAATAAATACCTATATATGAAACAAAAAAAAGCGTAGCTATCCAAATAATAAGAGTAAACCAAAAAATCATTTGAGCTGTAGATCTTAATGATTTAAATTTCATATCAATATCCCAAATATACTTCTATCATGTACAGATTTCAAAATAGATTTTTCATTTGTAATATATTTGACATTTTATATTATTATGGTAAAAAGCTATATTCTTCTAAAATTTTTAAAAAGTCTTAAAATAAATAAAATTGTCTGTAATAATTTATTTTCACCTACAGCTATTTGTACTCTAAAGAATTCACAAATAGTTCCTAGAATGTCAATGCTACTAACTCCATCATCTGAAAATTTACCAACAATTTTTTCAACAATTTTTATTTTTGCTCCAGATTTTGCAATTGTCAAAATAAACAATTGATCAGCTGCTATTGGAAATTTTCTTGAGTAGTATCCTAGTTTTTCATGAAGTTTTGTACGATATATTGAACCTACTGCATGTCCAGATACATAATGAAATTGTGATTTTAAACATCTAGAACCACTATTTGGCTTACTTATTCCATTTGCCATATCAATCCAAGCAGTTACAATATCCACATCATCTTCGATTGCCTCTTTATAATCTTTTACAGCATTAGGATACAACTCATCATCAGCACCGATTACAAGATAAAATTCACCATTGCAGTTTTTTATTCCTCTGTTTAAGGCATCGTAAATTCCAAAATCTTCTTGAGAAATAATTTTAATATTTATTCCTTCAACATTTTTCAAGATTTCCAATGTACTATCCGTAGATGAACCATCTGAAATAATCCACTCAAAATCTTTATCAGTTTGTTTTTCTAAACTTTTTATTGCTCTTGGTAAAAAATTTTCGGCATTCCAGGTTGCTGTTATTATGCTAAGTTTTAGTGGTTTTTCTTCATAGTTTTTGTAATAAATATCTTGTGTCATTTCCCTGCTTTCTCTTTGTGCTACTATTTCAATTATTCATAAAATAAATTTATAAATTTAAAGCCTTTATTCTACTTCTATTTCACTTTTATATTGATAAAACAACTATCATCTAAACCCCAAATCCTCGCTAATATCTTTTATAAGTTTACTAAGTGGTCGTTTGTTTATATAATCATCGCTTATATAACCGCAAGTTATAAGTCTCATTAACTCTTCTTTGCTAGAAAAAAGTGTTCCACTGTATTTATCAAACTTTAATACATCTTCTTTTGTTAGCAAAATATATTTTAAATCAGTTTATAATCAAATGATTTTTTAAAATACTCTTTTGTCCTAAGACCACCTTCACTTTTTATATTTTCTCCCTCTTTAAAAAACAAAACAATTTCAAACTTATCTTCACTGTTTTTTAATATTTCTGGTTTTTCTTTTGTTAAAATTCTTGTCGTACTATATTTTTCATCTAAACAAATTATAATGCCCCTAAAATCTAAGACAACTATTCAGTAAGATTTATTTCCTAAATGTTAAAATTTTAATAACAAATATGGAGATAAAAAATAGCACGCAAAAAAGGTCAAGTTTACACAGCAGAACAAAAAACTAAAATTGTCTTAGAACTTTTAAAAGAGGAACAGACTATCAGTCAAATAGCCACAAAGTATAAGATTACATCTAAAACCATTCAGAACTGGAAGAAGCAGTTTTTAGAAAATGCATCTTTAGCGTTTGATGTTGGTGGTGCAACTAAAGCTTATAGAGATGAGATAGAAGATTTAAAAGCTGAAAATGATGGTTTAGCTAAAGCACTTGGCAAAGCAACTATAAAAGCGGAGTGGGCAGCGGGAAAGTTAAAGAGCTTGGACTTTGATAATAAAAAGTCTCTGATAGAGTCTAAGCATAAAAAAATATCTGTGTCAGAGCAGTGTGCAACTATTGGTATTAGTAGAAGTAGTTACTACTATCAACCAGTGTCAATGAGTCAAGAAAATATAAAATTACTTCATAAAATAGATGAGATAGCCACTGATAATTCAGAATATGGATATAGGTTCATACATGAGCAACTCAAAGAGGATGGTTTTAGTATAGGCAAGCATAGAGTCTTAAAATATATGGGAATACTCGGTATACAAGCAATATATCCAACTAAAAAGAAACTTACAAGCCTTAAGAACCAAGAGCATCCAATTTATGAGTATTTACTCAAACAATATTGGACTAAAATTGGTAAGAAAAAAACTGTATATGTTCCAACTCCTAACGAAGTATGGAGCGGAGATATTACTTACATTCGTATCAACGGTGGCTTCATGTATTTAGCAGCCGTTATAGACTGGCATAGCAAAGCTGTACTTTCATATAAAATATCAAACTCAATGGATGCAACGCTTGCAACTGATGTGCTTGAAGATGCTCTTGCTAAATATCCTAAACCTAAAATATTTAACTCTGATCAGGGTAGCCAATACACAAGCTATGAGCATACGCAGATGCTTAAAAAACATGATATACAAATATCAATGAATGGCAAAGGTAGAAGTATAGATAATATTGTTATAGAGAGATTTTTCAGAACTCTTAAGCATGGCAATATTTATATAAACGACTATTTAACAATCAAAGATTTAAAAGAAGGAGTTAAAGCTTATATACACAAATACAACTTCAAGAGATTTCACTCAAGTTTGAATTATCAAAAACCTATGAATGTTTATCTTGAATATTTAAAAAATGTAGGATAAAGTTACAGCTAGAGGTGGAAATAAATCAAGCTATTAAGGTGTCTTGATTTTTTGGGGCATTATAAAAAAATATTCTTAAATATTTAAAACACAGATTATACTTTTTTTCTACTTTTGTACTCATGAGAGATACTTAAGCCTAAACGCTAAACCCTTTTCTCAAAAAAATCTCTCATCTGAACTTTTGAGAGTTGCTCTTTTGGTTCCAAATAACCAATATCATCATCTTCAATATCATCTATATACAACAGTGCCGTAACAAAAAGCTTATAAGTTACACCCTCTGCGATATGTTCACTTGCTTTAAAAATATCTCGAAGTCCCATTTTTTCTTTTGCTAAAAAATAGAGGTCATAATAATCTCTATATTTTGCTCTCAAAAAAAGTACATTTACTTTCATCGCAGCAATTTGTTCAAGTGTAGCTATGTTGAGTTTTTGCTGTTTCTTAGGTTTCAAAAACTCCCAGCAGGCACCAAAAAATGTGACTTTTACTCCATCAAGAAGGAGGTCTATCTGATTATTGGTTTGATTTATGATCTCTTTTTTATCAAAGTGTTTTATAAATTCCATAATCTCTTCTTTTGAAAAATCATTACTAAAAGTAAAAAAATCCAAATCTTCACTTTTACGATGACAAAGATAAAGTGTCAAAGCACTTCCACCAACCGAAACATATTTCTCCAAAAAAAGACAACTATCTACAATTTTACCCAGAACTTCTCTTGTCTTAGGAAGCAAGCATTCTAAGTTTTTCAAATCTTTCATTTTTTACCTCCTTAAAATAATCACTCTCCACATCCATACCAAAAAATAGTCGTGCCAACATAAGATTTGTTTTGATAAAACTTTTGTCAGATTTGAGTTTCATGTCCCAAACTTTTCTCATAAACCTTTTGCCAAAAAGTTCAAACCCAAGTTTTATATCATCAAAGTCGCCATATTTTAGAAGGTACTCTACCAAAAGTTCCGCACCCACTTCATCGTAAACAATATCTTTTTTGTAACTCCAAAAAATACCTTTATCTCGCAGTTTGTTGAAAAGTTTCACTTTTTGCTTATATATTTTGACTATTTTTGAGATAGCCACATTTGAAACATTCAAAAACTCTCCCACCTCTTTTTGAGTATAACCATCGATGAGTGCATGGTAAATAGCTTGTTCTTTTGGCAAATAAGTCATCAAGTGGCTTAAATCTTTACTTTTTGTTTTCTTATCAAAGTTACAACTTGACCCAGCTTCAAACTTAGAACGATAAAGCTCATTTACATTCTCAAGCTCTTTCTCGTCCAGCTCTTTCTCAAAGTTTGTCTTCTCTATCAATTCAAAATTTAACATCGACAATGCAACATTATAACTACTCATCGCCCACTTATACTCACCAATATTTTTTGTAATATTTGCCTTTATAGGGTTGAACTCTATGTATCTTATCAATGTGCCCAGATAGTTTTCATCATATACATACCACGACTTAAATCGTCCTTGCCAAAGCGGACCTACTCTTTTGTACTTGTTGTTAAAGTACATACTATATCTTGAGTTTATCTTTTGCAATGCAACAGAAAGATTCATTTTTTTCATATTTATGAGCAGATGATAATGGTTCGTCATAAGAGCAAAAGAACAAATCTCAAAACCATACTCATCACTTGCATCTTGCACTATTTCTAAAAATCGCAAATAATCATCATCACAAAGATATACATCTGCTCTAGCAACACCGCGATTGACGATATGATAAAACCCAACTCTATCTATTCTTGGTTTACGCGCCATCTGAAACCTTTGTTTATGTTAATCTATAACGCATCAAAATTGTATCATATTTTAGTTAAAAGTAAAGCTCTGACCCTGATCCCCAAATGAATTATTTTTTTCAAAATTTTTTTAAATAAATAATTAAAATTTAAAGAAAGTTTTTTATTATTTAGATCCCCAAATGAATTATTTTTTTCAAAATTTTTTTAAATAAATAATTAAAATTTAAAGAAAGTTTTTTATTATTTAAATAATAGTTAGAATCTTCTCCTAAGCCGTCTTTTTTTGATCCTAAAGAATACCCCTTAATAAATAACCAAATTTTTGTGTTCATTTTATAAATCAAATATTCACGGTAATTTTCCAAAAAATAAGCACTTGCAAGATTATAATGTAGAGGCAACTTCCCATCATCCGACTGAATACTTATAGACCCTTCATGAGCTCTAAAAAAAGATAATTTTTCATTTACAAAAGCAAATTTTTTGTACTGGTGAGCTGTAAGTAAAAAAATCAATAAATCATTTCCAATAGCATGCATCGCAAAGTCACTATTAACTTTATTTGGAATATCTACCAACAAATTCTTTTTCAAATCTTTTAATCTAAACAAAGCACATCCTGGAGAGACAGGATAACCACCATCAAATAAAACTCCATTTATATACTTTTCACTTTCATATATTCCTGTTTCACCTATAAAGTAGTGTGATGTCTTCTTATCTGTTCCATCTATAAATATTTCAGTCCCAATAAATACAAACCCTACATCTTTATTTTCCAAATAAGGTACAGTTTTTTCTAAAAAATCAGGGGCTATCAGATCATCTGACCAAAGTATTTTTCCATATTCACCACTTGCTTCGTCAATACATCTTTTCCAATTCCGTACAGGTCCTATATTTGTTTCATTTTGAAAGATTTTAATTCTTTCATCTTGAGAAGCTAGTTTTTGCAATACTTCCCAAGTTTTATCTTTACTTTGATTGTCGACTACTATTATCTCTATATTTTTATATGTCTGATTCAAGGCACTTTGAACTGTTTCTTCTATTAAGTTTTCTCTATTGTAAACTGGTATTAAAATACTAACTTTATTTTGTAAATTCATTAAATCTTCTTCTTTTTATCATCATAAAATTATATCCATATACTACTATGGAAGCGATTAACTGCGATGTTACTAATCCATAAATCTCAAATATTGGTACAAGTATAAAATATCCTGCGATTGTGGTTACCGAACCTATAGCTAAATTTACTACTAATACCGATGGTTTTGCTATAGCATTGAAAAAATAAGCGAAAATAGGCTCTAAACTTCTTACAACTAAAAACAATGCAAAAATGAGTAAATAGTTAAAAGAGTTTTGAGCAAATTCACTATCTATATATATGCTTATAAATGGTTTCCAAATTATTATCGCACCAAAAGCTAAAACAATGGAAGACAACAAAGAATAAACTAACAGTTTTTTGAAGTTACTTTTTAGTGCTTCTAAATCTTTATCCCCATGAAGTTTTGAAAGTTTTGGTAAAAATATTTTAAAGATCTTAGTTAAAAATCCATACAGATAAACAAATGCATTGACTACAAAACTATAAATACCTAAGGCTTCCAATCCAAAAAATTTACTAATAATAAACTTATCAAGATGTCCTCCTAAAAGTGAGAGCCCATATTGCAATGATGAGACTTTTAAAAATTTCATCATTTTTTCTCTTATCTCTTCATTAGGTTTTGAAAATGAAAGATAAGTAAATGATTTTTTTGAAAAAATAAAATAGATAAAAGCTTTGAAT
>JAAYLJ010000109.1 GCA_012521935.1 Campylobacteraceae bacterium
ATTCTTCCAAGCAAAGCTGACATTTCAGCACCTGATTGTGAAAATCTAAAGATATTATCAATAAACATTAAAACATCTAATCCCATCTCATCTCTAAAGTATTCAGCCATTGTAAGACCTGTAAGAGCGATCCTATTTCTTGCCCCTGGTGGTTCATTCATCTGTCCATAGCATAGGGCAACCTTATCTAATACATTTGAATCTTTCATCTCATGATATAAGTCATTTCCCTCTCTAGTTCTCTCACCAACACCTGCAAAAACTGAGTATCCGCTATGTTTAAAGGCAACATTATGAATAAGTTCCATAATAATTACTGTCTTTCCAACTCCAGCTCCACCAAAGAGTCCTACTTTTCCACCCTTAGCATATGGGGCTAGTAAATCTACAACTTTAATCCCTGTTTCAAAAATTTCTGATTTTGTACTTTGATCTTCAAAAAGTGGTGGATCTCTATGGATTGACCATTTAGTTTCACTCTCAATTGCTGGTCCCTCATCAATCACTTCGCCAATAACATTTAAAATTCGTCCCAATACTTTTTCGCCAACAGGCACTTGTATTGGAGCTCCTTTGGCTACTGCTTTAGCTCCTCTTGTTAATCCCTCACTCATATCCATAGCAATTGTTCTAACTCTATTGTCACCTAGATGAGCAGCTACTTCTAAAATCAAGGTAGCATCTACATCTTCTACTTTATAGTTTACTTCTATGGCTTCATTTATTTCAGGTAGGTATCCTTCAAAGTCAACATCGACTACAGGGCCCATGACCTGACTTACAATTCCATTCATTGAACGCTCTCCTTTAGTAATTCGCAATTATTTATTTTAATGACTCAACACCACTAATGATTTCAATTAACTCTGTTGTAATTGACTCTTGTCTAGCTTTATTATAAGCAATATTTAACGCCTCAACTCTCTCTTTAGCATTATTTGTTGCACTATCCATTGCTTGCATTCTTGCACTATGCTCAGCTGCTAAAGAGTCAATTAACGCATAGTACATATTGTATTCAAAATACTTTTGCATCAACTCTTCTAAAATTTTTTCATCGCCTTCTGGCTCAAATTCCATTAAAGATAGCGAGCTATCATCTGGTTTTTTTGGCGGCTCAACTGGTACAATATCGTTTATTTTTAACTCTTGAGATATCATATTTAAATAACCATTATGGACTAAAACAACTCTATCTGTTTTTCCAGAATTAAAATCCTCAATAGCGTCAATAATGATCTCTTGAGCTTTTTCATAAGATGGATTTGAGCTTACATTTTGATAAGTTTTCAACAGTTCTATATCTTGAAAATTAAAAAACTCTATCCCTTTTCTACCAACCGCTCTTAATCTAACTTTTATGCCCTTACTCTTGTACTCTTCCATTAGTTTTTTTACTCTTTTTATGGTTTGCGCATTAAAGCCACCACAAAGTCCTTTATCGGCAGTTACAAAAATTATATCTACCATTTTTAGATCTTCATTTTGTTGGAAAAAACGACTCTCTAATTTTTCGGTTGAGTATTGGGTAATTTTAAAAGCGATTTCTGAAAGAACTTCATTGATTTTGATTGCATAAACTCTTGATTGTTTTGCAACCTCTTCAGCTTTACGAAGCTTTGCTGTTGAGACTAGCTTCATAGCTCTAGTTGTTTTTTCAGTATTTTGAACGCTTCTAATCTTTCTTTTAATCTCTTTTAAATTTGCCATAAATTTTCCTTACTTGACTGAAAAAGTTGCTTTAAAGTCGTTTAGTGCCTTTGTAAGTAAATTTTCAATCTCAGAATCTAAAGCTTTTTTTGTTCTAATTTGCTCTAAAATTTCTGAATATTTTGCTTCAATAAATGGGTAGAGTTCATTTTCAAACTTACCCACTTCGCTTACATCTATATCATCTAAATAACCCTTTGCCCCAGCAAATATGATTAAAACTTGTTTTTCAACTGGAAGTGGGGAGTAAGGAGGTTGCTTTAATACTTCAACCATTCTTTGTCCTCTTTCAAGTTGTCTTCTACTAGCTTCATCCAAATCACTTGCAAATTGTGCAAAAGCTTGCAACTCTCTATACTGCGCTAAATCAAGTCTTAATGTTCCAGAAACTTGCTTAATAGCCTTAATTTGAGCAGCTCCACCAACCCTTGAAACAGAGAGCCCAACATTAATTGCTGGTCTAATTCCAGAGTTAAAAAGATCAGATTCTAAAAATATTTGGCCATCAGTAATAGAGATAACATTTGTTGGAATATAAGCTGAAACATCACCTGCTTGAGTTTCAATAATTGGGAGTGCAGTAAGTGAGCCTCCGCCTAGTTCATCATTAACTTTAGCTGCTCTTTCTAATAGTCTTGAGTGAAGATAAAATACATCCCCTGGGTATGCTTCACGACCTGGTGGTCTTCTTAAAATTAGCGACATTTCTCTATACGCAACTGCGTGTTTTGAAAGATCATCATAAATAATTAGTGCGTGTCTTGAATTGTCTCTAAAATACTCTCCCATTGTAACGCCAGCATAAGGAGCTAAAAATTGCAGTGCAGCTGAATCGCTTGCTCCAGCATTTACTACTATGGTGTAATCCATCGCACCATGCTCTTCAAGTTTTTTTACAACTTGAGCAACGGTTGATTGTTTTTGTCCAACTGCTACATAAATACATACAACATCTTCACCTTTTTGGTTAATGATTGTGTCAATTGCAACTGTAGTTTTTCCAGTTTGTCTATCTCCAATAATGAGCTCTCTTTGCCCTCTACCAATTGGAACAAGAGCGTCAATCGCTTTTAATCCAGTTTGTAGTGGCTCATGAACTGATTTTCTTGCCATGATTCCTGGAGCTTTTTCTTCAACAAATCTTGTTTCACTAGCTTCAATTGGACCTTTTGCATCAATTGGATCTCCTAGCGGGTTTACAACTCTACCAATTAAAGCATCGCCTACAGGAACTCTTAAGAGTTTTCCCGTTCTTTTAACAACAGAGCCCTCATGAATCCCTTTTCCAGTTCCCAAAATAACGATACCAGCACTGGATTCTTCAAGGTTTAAAGCCATTCCTCGCTCACCATTTTCAAACTCAACCATCTCTCCTGCCATTACATTTTTTAGCCCATAAACATTGGCAATTCCATCGGCAGTTGAGATTACTTTGCCTGTCTCTTCAACATCAACGCTTAAATCAAAATTTTCTATACGTTCTTTAATGATTGAACTGATCTCATCAGCTTTCATTTTTGCTCCCACGAATACTCTCCTTAATGTTGTATCTATTTAAATTGCTTTTAAAATATGCTCAGCCATTTGTGCTTTTAATCTATCTAAAGAAAAACTAACCTCTACGCCCAAATCTTCAAATGATATTCTAATGCCAGGAAAATCACTCTTTTGATTTTTTAAAACTATTTTTGCATCAAACTTTTTACTAAAACTCTCTTCTAGTTGCCCTAACTGTTCATTAGAGAGTTCAAAAATTCCCTCAACTGCGCCTTGGTAGCTATTTTCTTGCAAAGAGAGTTGATACTCTAACTCATCTTTAATGTCTGGCACAATAGACAATCTTCCATTTTCGCTCAAAAGCTTTATGAGGTTAATCAGTTTTTTTGAAGGATTTTCAAAAAGAGATAAAATAAGCTCCTCTTTTTTCTCATTTGAAACATCAGGTGATTCTAAGATTGTGCTTAGTTTTTTAATCTTAAAGCAAGAACTTGCTTCATCAAAAGCTTTTAGAGTGAGTTTTATCTCATTAGTATCCATACTTTTAAGTAGTGCATTTGTATATTTTTTTGCAATAAGTTCTCTCATTTAAGCAACCTTTTTCAGTACTATTGAGACAAACTTCTCTTGATCTATACTAATGACATCTTCTTCAAAAATTTCATTTAAAACCTCAGAAACTACCTCTCTAGTCATTCTTCGTCTTTCAATTTCAATCTGCTCGCTATGAGATTTTTCCATACTCTCAAGCTCTTTTGCTAAATCTTCCTCAAAGCGCTTTTTCAAAGTTTCAACCTCTTTTTTTGCCACTTTTTTTATTGATTTAGCGCTACTTTTAGCCTCTTCAACCTTTAAAATAGCCTCTTCTTTATTTGATTTTGACTCTTTTAATTTGATTTGAATAGAGTCTAATTTTTCAGCGATTGTATTTAATCGCTTAAAATAGAGTCCTTTTAATGGTTCTGCTATTAGGTAGTAAAGAATTGCTGCAAAAATTGCAAAGTTAATGGCCCTAGGCACAATGTCATACTCTGCACCACTTGAAGCTAGCAGCGCTCCAGGAACCGCAAGTAGTAGTAAAAAATATCTCATCTGCTGCCTTTTATATTTGATTTAATTTTGCTTTTATGCCCTCTTTATATAGAGGCATTTGAGCTAAAAGCCCATTTTTAAACTCAACTCTTTCGCTATTTAATCCTTTAAGAAAGACTGTGTACTCTTCTTCAAGCTCAGATTTGCGTTCATCTGTCTTCTTTTGTGCATACTCTTTAGCCTCTTCTATTGCTAAAGATCTTAAAGAACTAGCCTCAGTTTTTGCATCTTTTATTATCTGTTTAGCTTCATCTAAATAGATTGAAACATCATCACTATTTTTTGCTAGCATTTTCATAATCAATTGCAATAGATTCATCTCTATTTTTCATAAAATCTAATAGTGGTTTGTAGAGTATCTTGTTTAGTATGTACATTGAAACTAAAAAGATAATTACTGTAGTTGTTAGCAGCAGCGGACTAATATTTAACATGACAAAAGATCTCCTTTAATTTTGCAAATATTATTAAATTAGCGTAAAACGGCGGATTTTAACATAGCTATAGTAAAAGTTAATTAAAATTTAAAGTTTAAATTCCTAGCTTTTCTCTTAATAGCTTGATTTCATCACTATTTTTAAACAATATTGTTAAAGATTTTTCTGTAATTTTAGTTTTAAATCCAAAATTTGACAATTTTTCACTCATCGTTTGGATTTCATTTGGTATATTTTTTACCTTTTTTTCATCTTTATTCTTATGAGACTTTAAGTTTTTTACTAAAGCTTCAGTCTCTCTAACACTTAATCTATTTTGAATGATTTTACCAACTATGCTCTTTTCATCCATAGCAGGCAGTCCAACAAGTACTTTTGCATGTCCTTGTGAAATTTCACCATGCTTTAAAAGCTCTTGGCTCTCTTTACTAAGCAAAAGAAGTCTCATGGTATTTGTAATTTGAGCTCTACTTTTATGAATGATTTCAGATAGCTCTTCTTGGGTTATATCATACTCTTGGATTAGCTCTTTATAGGCATTGGCTAACTCTATTGGATTTAAATCTTCTCTTTGAATATTTTCAATAAGAGCAAGCTCTCTTAAGTTTTCAGACTCAATATCTGCTACTATGGCTTTTATCACGCTAAAGCCAGCTAGTTTAGTCGCCCTTAAGCGCCTCTCTCCTGCGATTAACATATAGCCATCATCTTTTTGGATGACTATAATGGGTTGCAAAAGTCCATGTTTTTTAATTGAAGATGAGAGATCTTCTAACGCTTCTTTGTCAAAATATGCTCTTGGTTGGTATGGGTTTGGTTGGATTAAGTCTATATCTATCTCACGAACTAAATCATCACTATCTTTTTTAAAATCTTTCCTATATGCCTCTTCTACATCTTCAAAAATAGCTCCAAGTCCTCTTCCTAGTGCTTTTTTTGCCATCTTAGCTCGCTAGTATCGACTGTGCAAGATTTTGATATGCAACAGAGCCAGGAGATTTAATGTCATAAAGAATTATAGGCTTACCAAAACTAGGGGATTCAGCTAATTTAACATTTCTAGGAATAACAACATATTCATCTTCATTAGCAGTAAAAAGTTTATTTTTAAAATGCTGCTTTAAGTCTGCAAAAACCTGTTTTGATAGGTTGTTTTGAGTACTAAACATTGTTGGCAAAAAGCCTTTAATTTCTAATTTTGGATTGATTGTTCTTTTAATTAATTTAACTGTATTTAAAAGTTGCGCTAACCCCTCAAGTGCAAAAAATTCGCATTGAATTGGAATGATAATTGAGTGTGCAGCACTTAATGCGTTTACAGTGATACTTCCAAGTGCTGGCGGAGAGTCTATGATGATAAAGTCATATTGATCTTTAATCTCTTCTATTTTTGTCTTTAAAACTAACTCTCTTCCTTTTGTTTTATTGTCATAAAACTCTTTTTCAACACCTACTAACCCAATATTTGATGGGGCGATATGAAGTGTTGGAAGTGAGGTTTTTAAAATGATTTGGGATAGTTTTTTGCGATCTATTAAGACATGATATATGTTAAATTCATAATCATTTCTACTAAATCCCATTCCTGTTGTAGCATTAGCTTGCGGATCAATATCAATGAGTAAAACTCGCTTCTCTGCAACAGCTAATGAAGCAGCTAAATTTACCGCTGTAGTTGTTTTCCCTACGCCACCTTTTTGATTGGCAATTGCAATTATCTCACTCATCGTAAATTATGTACCCTTTTACCATTGATTATTATCGAACCATCTTCACACAGTTGTGCACTTGATAGTGAGATCGCTCTCCCCTCAAGATGAGATGAGAAAATCTTACTTTGAGAGAATTCTATCTCATATTTACTAAATATATCCTTCCATGATGGAAGCACTACTAAAGTTTCCTTAATTTTTTCAATTAATTCTAAAGGGGTGATTTTAATATCTAAAGTGCCATAAGATTCGGATGAAAGGGCTAGATTTATGCCCGTTGATATTACTATATTTTCACCTTTTTTGCTCCCCATTAATCCGCCAATTTTTAAATGATTTAAATAAAAATCATTTGGCCATTTAAGCCATACTTTCGAGCCACAAGAGGCTAAAATCTCCTTTATTATCATGCCAAAATATATTGATATTGAAGCTATTGGTAAATCATTTGGTAGCTGTTTCCTTTCTACACAAATAGATAAATGCAAGTTTCCCTCAAAGCTTTCCCAAAAATTACCCCTGCTGCCTATTCCAGCACTTTGAGTCTTTGCCCATACAATAAATGGGGGATTTTTGAGTTTTTTTTCTATTAAGCTTAAAGTATAGGCATGAGTAGATTTTATTTCATCAAAAAAGATTATCTCCAACACCTCTCCTAAAGCCTTTTAAAAACTCAGTTGCTTGCATTGCATTTTTGCTAGGCATTTGAACACTTTTTATCTTTAGTGAACCTTTTTTTGTAGTTATAGTGATGCTATCTTCATTAATATTTAAAATTTGGCCTAAGACTTCATACTCTTTCTCATCATTAACAAGCTCACACTCTAAAATTTTTAATCCATTTTCAAAAAATATCCCAGGCCAAGGAGTTAAAGCCTTAAAATGAGAGTAGATTTTTTTAGCACTCCAGCTTAAAAAGATTAATCCATCCTCTTTTTTTATCTTTGGAGCATAAGATGAAAGCACATGGATTTGATCTAGTGGCTCAATGTTTTCATACTCATTTAATATTTTCAAAATTAAAGATGAAGCAATATTGGAGAGTTTTTCAAAAAGCTCTAAAGAGTTATTATCTTGAATTTTTAAGTATTTAAAGCCTAAAATTTTCCCAGTATCTAACCCTTCATCCATAAGCATTGCTGTAATTCCACTATATTTTTCATCATTTAAAATAGCAGATTGGATTGGACTTGCGCCTCTATATTTTGGAAGTAAAGATGCGTGAAGGTTAATGCAAGGCGCTATGCTTAAAATCTCTTTTGGCAAAATTTGTCCATAAGCAGCTACAATGATAAAATCTGGCTTTAACCTTTGCAAAATCTCTATATTTTCACCATCTCTTAGCCTGTTTGGTTGATATAGTTTAATTTTTGGAGCATTTTCCATCTGCCAAAGTTTAACGCTTGGTGGGGTTAGGGTTTTTTTTCTACCTACTGGCTTGTCTGGCTGAGTAAAAATTGCCACAATTTCATATTTTTTATCTTGAGAGATTGAGTTTAAAATCTTGGTAGCATAATTAGGAGTACCCATAAAAACTACTCTCAATTCAAGCCTTTTTTATTTGAAAATAGAGTTCCCCCAACATGTTTATCATCTATTGCAAATGAGTAAGCATCTCTTAAATCAAACCCACTTGCCATAAACATTGAGAGATTTTTCTTAAGTAAAAAGTCTGCTGCTTTTAACTTTGTTACAATTCCGCCAGTTGCAAATGTAAAACCAGGCAAACAAGGTGCGTGTAGCTCCTCTTCTTTGATTGAATTAATGTTTAAATTTAGTTTTGCATCGCTATTTTTTCTAGGATCTTTATCATAATATCCATCAATATCTGAAAGTATTATGAGAAGATCAGCCTCAAAATGAAAAGCAGCGTGAGCTGAGAGTTGGTCGTTATCTCCAAAAACAATCTCATCAATAGCTGTTGCATCATTTTCATTTATGATTGGCAAAATATCGTTTGCTAGTAGAGTATTTATCAAATTTTTCGCATGTTTAGTCTTTTTTCTTGAATCAAAATCTTGCGCAGTGATTAATACTTGTGCGCCAAGTTTTTTATGCTTAGATAAGATTTTATTATATGCTTCCATTAAAAATGGTTGCCCTATGGCTGCTAATGCTTGCCTATTATTTAATATGCCTTTATCTATTTTTAATTTGCTATATCCAGCGGCTATGGCAGCTGATGAGACAAGAATAACTTCATATTTTTCCATCAAGGCAACTAAAAATTCTACTAAATTAGACATTCTTTCTTTACTAAGTCTATTTTGATCACTAAGGACATGAGTGCCCACTTTTACTACAACTCTTTTCATTTTATTCACACTTTGATATTAGATCTTGCAGGGCAAACTGCAATGGTTTTATATTTAATTTTGATACAGATGAAATTGTAAGTATAAAATATGGAATTTTAGGATCAATTTTATCATCTTCTTGAAAAAATGATGGGCTTTTTGACTCTACATCAAATTTTTTACTATTTGGATTTGATTTAATATTTAAATAGTTAAAAAACTCATCAATCTCTTTTTCAAAATCCTCTTTAATGATGGCATCTGCCTTTGTTAAAACAATGGCAAAAGGTTTCAAATGAAGCTTGTTAGAGTAGTTTTTCAACTCCTCTTTTAATGTTTTATACTGGGTTGTTAGGTTTCTATAATTTGCCAAATCAAGCATGATTAAAAGGCATTTTGTTCTTTCAATATGTCTTAAAAACTGTAATCCAAGCCCTCTTCCACTGCTTGCTCCCTCAATAATTCCAGGAATATCAGCCATTACAAAACTATTAAATTCATCTACATTTACAACTCCAAGCTTTGGTGTTAAAGTTGTAAATTCATAATTTGCAACCTCAGGTGTTGCATTTGAAATTGTCGAAATGAGCGTAGATTTTCCAACATTAGGAAAGCCCACTAGCCCAACATCTGCAATTAGTTTTAACTCTAACCTAACTCTTTTACTCTCTCCTAAAAGTCCTGGCTGGGCATAGGTTGGTCTTTGGTTGGTTGAGTGTTTAAAGTGTGTATTCCCAAGCCCTCCTGCTCCACCTTTTAAAAAGATTATCTCTTCTTTATCATTAATTAAATCAAGTAAAACCTCTTTACTCTCTTCATCAATTATTTGTGTTCCAGGTGGAACTACAATTTTTAAAGACTCTCCACTTTTACCATATTTTTTTCTACCCATGCCTGGTTGTCCATTTTTAGCTTTTAACTCTCTAATGCCCTTAAAATGGGCAAGAGTATGGGTATTATTATCTACAACTATTATTATATCTCCTCCACGGCCACCATCTCCACCATCAGGTCCGCCCATGGGAACATGCTTTTCACGCCTAAAAGAGACTGCTCCAGCCCCGCCTTTTCCAGCGCTTAGGGTAAAATTTACGGTATCTATAAACATTAGTCACCTTTTATAAAGATTGAAATGGGGAGAAAAGAAGAAGAGGTGCACCCTAAAGAGCACACCTTTATAGACTATTTATGCTGCGGGATAAACTGAAACTTTTTTTCTATCCCTATCTTTTCGTTCAAATTTTACAAAACCATCAACAAGAGCATAAAGAGTATGATCTTTTCCTAATCCTACATTGCTACCTGCGTGTACTTTTGTGCCTCTTTGTCTAATGATGATATTTCCTGCTCTAACAAATTCACCACCAAATCTCTTAACACCAAGCCTTCGTCCTATGGAGTCTCTATTGTTTTGGGTACTTCCTTGACCTTTCTTGTGAGCCATTGTATCTCCTTAGCCTATTATCTTAGCGACTCTAACTCGCGTAAATTGACGACGAAAACCTTTTTTTAACTTCGAATCTTTTCGGCGTCTTGTTTTAAAGATTATTACTTTTTTATCTTTACCACTATTTATAACATTTAAAACTACTTTTGCACCCTCTATAAAAGGCGTGCCTACTCGTAACTCTTTATCATTAATGGCTAGAACCTCGTTTAGTTCAACGCTATCTTTTGGCTCAACATTCATTTTGTCTAACTTAAGTATGTCGCCAACTTCAGCTTTGTACTGCTTTCCCCCATGTTTAAAAATAGCATACATTTAGCTAATCCTTCAATTTATGGATTACCATTAGGCACTTTTTTCAAAGTTTTATGAGCACTAATTGGCATATAAGAGGCGAATTTTATCCAAAAGTTGTTTAATGATAGTTTAAACATCTCTTAAAATATTCTCTATCTCATAAATGAGCTTGATTGAGGCTTCAATCTCCTCTTTTCTTATTGCAACACTTTCAATATTTACACCTATTGGGATATTTAGCTCTTTAGCTAAAATAGTTATTTTTTTAAATAGACTAATCAAATAACTCATTGATTCTTCTAGCATTTTAGGTGAATTTATAAGTCTATCTTTCACCTCTTTTGGTATATGAATGCCAAGCCACTCCATAAATTCTAAAGTTTTTATTGAGCCACATGGCGTAAGCGTAAAAATCATAGGGGCAGTTGGTAGATTTGATTTTGAAATACTCTTTTTATAATCCATCAAAAAACTTTTTGTTGCCTCATAATCATACACTGCTTGAGTTATGAAAAAACTACAACCATCTTCAATTTTTCTAATGACCCTTAAATCTTCATCTTGTTTTACTACATGTCTTTCAGCTATGGCAACCCCGCCTAGTCTCATCTTTGAACTACTATTTTTATACAAAGAGTAAGCTTGCGGCAAAGATGTTTTTATAGTTTGCATTTTTGAAGCAGCGCCAACAAAAACTGAAAGATTAGTGCCGTTATCTCTTGCTTGTAGCCACTCTTTTACTTCTTCATTTGAGCATTTTCCAACTGCTTTATATATGATAAAAGGTTTATTTAATCTATTTAAATACTCACTTGCATACTCTAAAGGATCGATAGTTTCTAAAAAAGGAAAAGGGCGCTCCTTTTTAGTTCTACTTGCTTCATCTTGCAAATCATAAAGAATAACTCCATCAATTGGAGTGCCTTTTAATCTATCTAGTTGAGTTTGTGAAATTTCTAAAATTCTCTCTTTTGTGCTACTTTTTTTAGGAGGAGTTAATCCATACAAAAGAGCACTTTTTCTTTTTCCGTCTAAAAATTGATATAACATAGTGATCCATTCTTCCATTTTTTTGATTTTAGCCAATCTCTTTTAATTTTTGCTTTTTAAGTGTTTATATTTTGCAAAATATAAGAAAAGCTATGTTAGGTTACAAATTAAAAAAAAGGATTTTTTTGCTGCTTATTAAAATTATACTTTTAACATTGGCTCTTCTGTTTTTAACAGCTTGTGAAGATAACAAGATAGATCAAGCAGTTACCATTAGCGAGGAAGCTAAGAACTTAGGACTTGCTATTAATGAAGATGAAATGGAGATAGTTTTAGAAGAAGAATTACTAAATCAAACACTACAAGAGGCTTTTGAATCTGTAGAGACTAGCTCTCAAGCTAAAGCATTAGAAGCAACAGAATCAACCCAAGAAGCAGTCGCAAAACAGTTAGAAAAAACAACTAAAGAGCTCTCTAAAAAGCTTGAAGAAGCTACTGCGGCTAAGCAAGATGAGTTAACCAAGGCTGCCTCTAAGATTGCATCTAGTAGTAAAGATTTACCTGCAAAAGCTACAAGTTGCGCAATTTGTCATGGATATGAGGGAGAAAAAGAAGCTTTAGGTAAAAGTAAAATAATTAAAAATATGAGTAAGATTGAGATAAAAAAGGCTTTGATTGGGTATAAAGATGGAACTTATGGTGGAGTTTTAAAAAATAGTATGATCTCACAAGTGGCTAACTTGTCTAATGAAGAGATAGAGGAGTTAGCCACCTATTTTGGAAAAGATTAAATAATAGTTTGAGTATAAAAGTCGATTTGATCCTTTTTTAATATACGGATATAGTTTGAACTTCCCTCCACTCCAGTTGGGTACCCAGCAGTAGCAACGTAAGTTTTTTATGTGTCAATAAATCCGCAATCACCTGCTTTTTTAACAACAGAGGCTAGCATTAAATTTAAGCTAGTTTTATCTACTACCATAATTGGCTCTACGCCCCAAGTTAAAGTTAAAGAACGCGCAGTTTTTTCATCATGAGTTACAGCTAAAATCCTAACTTCTGGCCTATATCTTGCCATCTTTTTAGCTGATTGACCTGAACTTGTTAATGACATAATAGCTTCAGCCTTAAGCTCAACCGCAAGTCTCGCAGTTGAAGAGGCTATCATGTCTGTTTCATCTAAATAATCAAATCCAAAATTATTGTATGGAAACACTCTTTCAGTCTCTTTGATAGTTGCTGCCATAGTTTGGACTACATTTAATGGATTTTTTCCTATGGCACTCTCTTCTGATAGCATCACAGCATCTGTTCCATCTAAAACCGCATTTGCCACATCACTTATTTCAGCTCTAGTTGCAGTTGGGCTTTGTGCCATTGAAAGAAGCATTTGGGTAGCGGTGATAACTGCTTTTGATGCTTCATTTGCCTTTTTAATGATCTGTTTTTGGATACTTGGCACTTTATAGTATGGAACTTCTATGCCTAAATCTCCTCTAGCAACCATGATTCCATCGCTTACTTTTAAAATCTCATCAATATTTTCAACTGCGTCAAATTTTTCAATTTTTGCAAAAATCTGGGCGTTGCCGCCATTTTCTAAAAGAAAATCTTTAGCCTTCATGATATCTTTAGCTCTTTGGACAAATGAGATTGCGATAAAGTCAATGTCATGCTTAATTGCCCATTTTATGTCATCTTTATCTTTTTTAGTAATAACATCTAAGTTTAATTTTGTTGTTGGGAAGTTCACACCCTTGTTTGAAGCTAGTTTTCCACTATTTATAACTTCTGCAACTATGCCATTTCCAACTTTAACTACCTTAGTTTTAATGGTTCCATCATATAGATAAACTAGCTCACCAACTTTTAAAAGTTTTAAAATTTCAGGATGATTTATGCTTAATCTATATCTTCCCTCTTCAATCTTTTTTCCAACTATTGACTCATTTGCAAACTCTATATAATCTCCCGCTTTTAAATCAAACTCATTTTCTAACTCTTCAACTCTAATTTTTGGCCCACAAATATCTTGCAAAACCCCAACTCTTTTATCTAAACTTTTTGCTGCCTCTTTTATCTTTTTTAATGTTGATTCATGATATTCATGAGTTCCATGACTAAAGTTTAATCTAAAAACATTTACTCCAGCACTAATTAACTCCTTTAAAGTCTCTACAGAGTCGCTTGCTGGGCCTACTGTGGCTATAATTTTAGTTTTTTTATTCACAATTATCCTCCTTGTTTTATAAATTTTTATGATAATTCTTCAAGTTTATTAGCCTGTTTTTGTAGAATAGCCCTAAAAGTAACAAAATACCATATTTTTATTTAAGATTTAGTAAAAATAGATTAAATAGAAAAACTTTTGCTAGAATAGATTTAAGATTAAATAAAGGAGTAGTAATGAGAATAGACAAAGAAAAAACAATAGCTCTTGTAGTTGATGTGCAAGAGAAACTCTTCCCGCATATTTATAAAAATGAAGAGAAATTGCAAAGGATGAAGATCCTTATTAAAGGATTAAATATTTTAAAAGTTCCAATAGTTTTAAATGAACAGTACAAAAGG
>JAAYLJ010000110.1 GCA_012521935.1 Campylobacteraceae bacterium
CGACCCAGTTATTTTAAGAGAGGAGATAACAAAGCATTATCTTGCAAATTGTGATATTTTAATCCATTTAATGAATGCAAACCAAGCTGCAACCTTAAAAGATATAGATTTTATAATTGATGCTTTGACTTATCAAAAAATATCACATTTAACACTTGTGATAACTAGGATAGATAGTGTAGAAAAAGATGAGTTAGATGAGGTAATTGAGTATGTAAAAAAGATAGTTGAAAAAAGACTTATTAGCTTAAATAAGCCACATTTAACTAGCTCAATTTTAAGTAAAATAAAAATTTTTACAATCTCAAGCTACTATGCGCTTTTGCATAGGATTGGCAAAAGTGAGCTTGCCCTAAAAGATGGATGGAGCATTCAAAGAAGTGGAATTTTAGATTTAGAAGAGCACTTAAAAGAGTTAGTTTTTGGAGGAGAGAGGGCAAGGGTTCAAATAAGCTCATCCATTAGAGATATTTTACAAAACATCAAAATAGAATTAGATAGCTTAAGGGTGCAAAAAGAGTATCTTTTAAAAAGTACAGATGAGTTAAATAGTGAGTTTAATAGACAAATAGAAACTAAAAAAAGAGTTGCAGAAAATATAGATAGATTAAATAAAAATAAAACTTTATTTACTACTGCTTTAAAAGAGTATTTGCCTACTATGAAAAAATTATCTAAAACAAAATTTTCAAGCTTGCAAACTATCTTAAAAGATAGATTAAAAGATGATTTACTCTACTCATTAAAAAAAGAATCAATTGCGCCAGAAGAGGAGAGAGTGGAGACTTTAGTGCAATTTACTATAAAAGATGGCTTAATTGATCTTGCAAGAGAGTATAGGTTTGAATTTTACAAATATATCAGTAAAGAGTTGGATAGTTTTTCTAGGAGTAGTGGAGATTTAATTTGTGAGATATTTTATGAGTTTGATCCTAAAGCTTATCAAAAAGAGGCTGCTAAAGATGGAATTTTAAGTGCAAATCATCAGCTTTTTGCACAAGATTTAGCAAAGCTTATATCAAAAACAAAACAGAAAAAAGTTGACGATACACTTTTAAAATTAGAGAGTAAAATTCACATAAATTTTAATCTATTAGAAGAAAAAATTCTACCACTCATTCTTAAAAGCGGTGAAAAAATGATAGATGAAGTAAGCTTATTGGTGACAAGAAAAGTGGAAGATAAAAATAAAGAGTTGTTAAATGAGACAAAGGCATTGGAAAATGCTATTAAATATTCAAATTTAAGTGATGAAGATTTAGGCAAAGCTTTAGCCAAAATAGATGAGAAAATATTAAAATTAAGCCATGAGGAAGATAGTTTGCAAGAGTTATTAAAGGTGATTTGATGCATTGGTTTGATGAATTAATAAGCAGTTATTTAAGCTATAAAAATAGAACTTTTAGCAACCCTCTTTTAGAAAAAATAAAAAATAGCAGAGAACTTTTTTTAAATGAAGAAGAGCCTTTAAAAAGAGCTTTAAATCTTTTAGAAAGAAGAGCAGAAGAGCCAATGAAAGTTGCCATAGCGGGGCAGTTTTCAAGTGGGAAATCAACTTTTTTAAACGCGCTTTTGGGTAAAAATATACTCCCAACAGGGATTACTCCAGTTACTTCAAAGGTTAATTACATTAGATATGGAGACAATTTTCAACTCCAAGTTCACTACCATGATGGAAGAGAAGCTTTTTATGGGATTGAAAATATAACTAGATTTACCGACCAAAGGGGAGAAATGGAGGAGGTTAGCCATTTAACTTTGTATGCCCCGCTAGTGCTTTTAAAAGAGATTGTTTTTGTTGATACTCCAGGGTTAAACTCTGAATCTAAAAGCGATACAGAGGCTACGCAAAGGGTTTTAAAAGAGGTTGATGGAATAATTTGGCTAACTTTAATGGATAATGCGGGAAAACAGAGTGAGATAGAAGCCTTAGAGAGTTTTATGGATTCATATAGCTTAAAATCACTTTGCGTTATAAACCAAAAAGATAAATTTACTCAAAC
>JAAYLJ010000111.1 GCA_012521935.1 Campylobacteraceae bacterium
AGTTTGGCCTATTTTAGAGTATGTTGGCATTGATATAGTTGCCTTAAAAGAGCAGATGAAAGATCCTAAGATTGAAGAGTTGATTGAAAAAGATATTGAAGATGCTAAAGCTTTAGGGGCTACAAAGACCCCAAGTTTTTTTGTAAATGGAAAACCACTTGAGAGTTTTGGATATGAACAGTTAGTTAAGCTTATTGAGAGTGAGCTTAAGAAGTAGAAAAAATAACTTGTCCAAAAGGACTTTGCTTGGCATCTTCTAGGGCTAAATTCAATCTTCTTAAAAGATCATCAATAGAGGTTTCACTCTTTAGTGTTTGAGCTACTGCAATCGCACAAATGACTGAAACCTTATCTTCATAAAGTGTTCTTTCTAATTGGTTTGAAAGATTTAGTGCAAACTCTCTAACTTCCTCAACCCCTTCATTGGGGCAAATTAGCATTAGCATACTTCCACTCCATCTTCCAAAATAGTGTTTTACATTTTTAGCTTTTGTAATATCTTTTGTAAGTGCTAGTAAGGTAGCATTTCCTTTTAAGTGCCCAAAATACTCATTTATATGATTAAAATTTATAATTTCAATCAAGATAACAGTAAAAAGATTTTGCTTTGGTTGAACAAAAAGATTTTGCAATAATTTAGTTAGCATATAGTGGTTATATATCCCAGTTTGAGGATCACTCATAGCTGTTAGAGCGATGGTTTTTTTAGCTTCTTCAAAAGCTTTACCAATTCTTCCTATCTCATCTTGATAGTGCCAAGCTGAATGAGGAGTGATATTGTAATCCCCTAGTGTGCGGATGTAAGAGAGGAGTCTTGTGAGTGGTTTTGAGAATTTAATATAAAAAATCCATAATAGTAAAGATAAATTTAAAATAAATTGAATTAAAAACAGAATTATATTTGCTTGTAAAAGTGAGTTAATCTGCGAAAGCATGGTAGTAGAAGAGAACTTAACGCTAACCTCACCATATCTTTTTTCATCAATAATTATAGGCATAGTTTGAGTAAAAAGCTCATCTTTTACACGCTCAGGCTTAAAAACATGCATGAAAAGTTTTGAATTTTCAAAATCCCAAATCGAAATTTCTACAACTCTAGGGTCAATAAAAAGAGAATCAACTAATCCTTGAGCTACTGATTTGGAGCACTCTTTTAAAGGTTGCTGAAAACTTTTTGTCAAAATAGTAGTAGTTTTTAAATGATCCTCATGTAAGGCTTTTTCAAAACCGCTTTTATGAAAAGAGTAAAGAAAATAGTTGCTTATTAAAATTGAGACAAAAAGAGTTGCTATTAGTGCTAGAACAATGATATTGTTAGTGCTTTGGTTAAAAAACCATCTTTTTATTCTCATTTTAAACTCCAAAAGTAAGATAATAGCAGTTTTCAAAAGAATATTGCTTTAAAACCTATGTTAAAATATTTCAAAAAAGGAAAAAGATGAAAAAATTTCTCTATCTGTTTTTAATTTTACAAACTTTTACCCTAGCAGATAATTTGGATGGATACATAAAAGGTGTTGTAGTGAGCATCCAAGAAAGCGGGAGTAAAAATAGCTGGCTATATAGCGTAAAAGGGATTGATACTACAAATGCAAAACTATCAAAAGCTATATTTTCATCTTCTAATAAACTAGAAAAAGATGATTTAATTTATGCAAAAATAGAAAATGGAGTTGCTACTGAAATTTATACGATTAAAAAAGAAAATAGAGTCGTGCGCCCAAAAACAGTAGTTAAATCTAGCGCTCAAGCAAGCCCTTAAAAAGAGGTAAAATTTAATAAAAGAACCAAAGATAGGCTAAAAATAGCCCCTCCATCTAGTGAAACACTCAGCCTTGAATAAGTGTTTACCGCCTGTTTACCAAATAAGTTTATAATTTTCATAACGATAGCACGGTAAACTCCCTTACTTAAGAAGGCTTTAAGCCTTCTTTGTTTTTTTAAGCCCAATTGTAAAAATAGCCCCATCTTTTCCATTTTTAACTTCCAACACTCCATCCATATTTTTTTCAATAATCAATTTTGCCATATATAGCCCGATGCCAGTTCCCTGAGCGGAAGATTTTGTACTAAAATATGGCTCAAAAATCTTTTCAATTGGATTAACCTCAATACCCCCAGCATTATCTTCAATGCTTAAAAATATAAAATTTTCTGTAACATTTAACTCAATCTTAATGAATGGGGTTTCAACCCCTTTTTTCAAAAGAGCATCTTTAGCATTATTGATTAAATTTAGTAAAACCTGCTCATACTCATTTTCAAATCCAAAAATGGTAACATCTTCTTTAATGTCAACTTTTACTAAAATATTGTGATGTTTAAGGGCTGCTTTTGAAATGTTTATGGCTCTATCGACACTTTTTTTAATATTAAAATAGATTTTTTGCTTTGTTGGCGCAAAAAAATTCCTAAAATCATCAATAGTTTGAGACATATATTCGATTAAATGCTCCGCTTCCTCACTCTTTTTATCTAACATATTTTTATCTAAACTATCGGTTTGGTATCTTAATTTAAGCCCCATTAGTAAAACAGAGAGTTCTGAGAGTGGTTGCCTCCATTGGTGGGCAATGTTTGAAACCATTTCACCAAGAGCAATAAACCTTGATTTATGAATAAGAAG
>JAAYLJ010000112.1 GCA_012521935.1 Campylobacteraceae bacterium
ACATAACCAACTACACATTTTTGTGGCATTTTTACTGTTTTTACACTATCAACTTCAAGTCCAATAGCATTTAAAGTTTTACAAATTTCATCTGTGGATATATCGCTTAAGTCTATCCATTCATCTAACCAAGTACGAGTTACTATCATTTAAATTGCTCCAATAATCTTAAATCTCCCTCAAACAGTGAACGCAAATCGGGTATTTGATGAAGTAACATTGCAAATCTTTCAACTCCCAAACCAAAAGCATATCCGCTAACATCACTATAACCAACTGCTTTAAAAACATTTTGATCCACTACCCCACACCCTAAAACTTCTAGCCATCCAGTATGTGAACAGACTCTACATCCATCACCTTTACAAAAAATACAGCTAATATCAACCTCTGCGCTAGGCTCAGTAAAGGGAAAGAAGCTTGGCCTAAATCTAACTTTAATATCCCCAAATATATATTTTAAAAAATCCTCAAGTATAAATTTTAAATTAGCAAATGAGACACTATTCCCAGGCTCAACTACTAAACCCTCAACTTGATGAAACATAGGAGTATGTGTTAAGTCAAAATCTCTACGAAAAACTGCCCCTGGACAGATCATTCTAATTGGTGGTTTTTGAGATAACATAGTTCTAACTTGAACTGGTGAGGTGTGAGTTCTAAGAAGCATTCCATCATCAAAATAAAAGGTGTCTTGCATATCTCTAGCAGGATGGTATTTTGGTAAATTTAAAGCTTCAAAGTTATGAAAATCATCCTCAGCTAATGGCCCCTCTTCCACCGCAAATCCCATTCCTACAAAATAGTCAATAATTTTATTCATGGTTTCATATACTGGATGAAGTGCCCCACTTGATGTTGAAGCATTAAATAAGGAGACATCAACACTCTCTTTTTGCATAGAAGAGTTTATAAACTCTAATTCTAGCTTCTCTTTTTTTTCATTTAAAAGATTAGTTAAGCTATCTTTAGCGCTATTTAAACTATTTGCTAACTCTTTTTTCTCTTCACCTTTTAGTGATTTTAATCTTGCAAATTCACCTGAGAAGAAACCTTTTTTTCCAAAAATTTTTAAACGAATTTTTTCCAACTCGTTTAAATCTTTACAAGCTTCTATGGACTCTTCGTATGTTTTCAACAGATACCTCGTTTTTAATTTTTAAGAGTGATTGTATAGAAATTTTAATTATAAACGCGTTAAAAACTACATTGAGTTAGCAAAAAGTTGAATTTAGAAAAATTTAAATCGCTACAAAGCAAAGATTAGTATACTTTTAACAAAATCAAACAAGGAGTTATAATGAGAGAAGTGACTATTTTTGAAAAGATTATTGCTGGAGAGCTTCCTTGCAATAAAGTTTTAGAAAATGATGATTTTCTAGCTTTTCACGATATTAACCCAAAAGCTCCAATCCATATTTTAATTATCCCTAAAGTTCATGTGAAAAATTTTCAAGAATTAAAGCCTGAAGTTATGAGTGGAATGACTGCTTTTATTCAAGAGATAGCATCAAAACTTGGATTAGATAAGAGTGGATATAGACTGATTACAAATAATGGGGAAAATGGTGGACAAGAGATTTTTCATCTTCATTTTCATTTACTTGGCGGAGCAAAACTTGCTTGGGGCCACTTTGAAGATGCCGACCCCAAAGGAAGTTTCTAATTTTCACTAAGCCAGTTTTTTACAAAATCTAACTGTTCTTTAGTTCTTTTGCTAGAAGTTCCACCTTGGGAATTTCTAGCATTCATACTTGAACTTAGGGTTAAAAGCTCACTCACTTCAGGCTTTATTCTTGAATCTACCTCTTTTAACTCTTCATAGCTTAATTCGGACAAATCACAACCTTTTTTCTCAGCCACTAAAACTGCCCTTCCAGTTATATGGTGAGCTTGTCTAAAAGGTATGTTGCATTTTGAGACTAAATAATCAGCTAAATCAGTTGCACTTAAGTGTCCAATCTTGCATGCTTTTAACATTGCTTCTTCATTTATGGTTAAAGTTAAAAGAGATGCACTTAAGATTTTTAGTGAAATAACCGCAGTATCTACACTATCAAAAACACCCTCTTTGTCCTCTTGCATGTCTTTATTGTATGCTAGTGGTAAGCCTTTTAAAACTGTCAAAAGTCCAATTAAATTTCCATAAACTCTACCTGTTTTTCCTCTTAAAAGTTCTGGAATATCTGGGTTTTTCTTTTGGGGCATTATGGAGCTACCAGTTGAGTACTCATCACTGAAAGTAACAAATCCAAATTCAGCACTTGACCAAAGTATTAACTCTTCTGAAAGCCTTGAAATGTGCATTAAAAGAGTAGATATGTTAAATAAAATCTCTAGTGCAAAATCTCTATCGCTTACCGTATCTAAGCAGTTTAAACTAACTTTTTCAAATCCAAGAAGTTGTGCAGTTTTTTGACGATCAATTGGATGAGGAGTTCCAGCTAGCGCTGCACAACCAAGAGGTAAAACACTATTTTCAATACTTGAGAATTCAAATCTTTTAAAATCTCTTAAAAACATTGAAATATATGCCATTAAATGATAGGCAAAATTTATTGGCTGAGCATGTTGTAAATGCGTCATTCCTGGCATTAGAGTTGAAGTGTGTGGAAGCGCTAAAGTGTGCAAAGTTTTAATTAAATCTTTTATTAACTCCATTATTACTTTATTTGATTTTAAAACATAAAGTCTAAAATCAAGCGCAACTTGATCATTTCTACTTCTTGCAGTATGAAGCTTGCCACCTATCTCCCCAATTAATTCAATGAGTCTTTTCTCTATTGACATGTGGATATCTTCATCACCAATATCAAAAGTAAATTTACCCTCTTTTATCTCATCTTTTATCTGCTTTAACCCATCACATATTAAATCTGCCTCTTTTTGAGTCAAAATACCTTGACTAGCTAGCATTGTTGCGTGAGCAATAGAGCCTTTTATATCCTCTTCATATAAAATCTTATCAAATGGTAAAGATGCGTTAAATATATCTAATAGTTTTGAAGAGTTTTTATCAAACCTTCCAGACCAAAGTTTTCCCATTATCTACCTCTATATTTAATCAATTTTTGGTCCTGCCTCTCTAAAATCAAAATCATTATTAGAATCAAGATATTTTTCAAAATTATCTATAAACATATGTGCAAGTTTTTTAGCACTTTTATCATATTTTTCTCTGTTTTCCCAAGTGTTTCTTGGATTTAAAAGCTTATCATCAACACCTTCTAGCTTTAGCGGAACTTTTAAATTAAATATTGGCAACTCTTCAAAAGAAGCACTATTGATGCTTCCATCTAAAATGGCATTAATACAGGCTCTTGTAGCCTTTATACTCATTCTATTACCAACTCCATAAGGACCACCGCTCCATCCAGTATTTACTAAAAATACATTAACTTTATGCTCATCAATTTTTTTGCCTAAAAGTTTTGCATAAACTGTTGGATGAAGTGGCAAAAAAGCCTCTCCAAAACATGCACTAAAAGTGGCAACTGGTTCAGTTATGCCTCTTTCAGTTCCTGCTACTTTAGCAGTATATCCACTTAAAAAGTAGTACATTGCTTGCTCTTTTGTAAGCTTTGCAACTGGTGGTAAAATTCCAAATGCGTCAGCAGTTAGGAAGATGATATTTTTAGGATGTCCTGCTTGAAGGGTTGGTTCGTGATTTTCTATATGATAGATTGGGTATGAAACCCTTGTATTTTCTGTTTTAGAGCCATCAGTATAATCAATCACGCCTTTTTCATCAGCTACTACATTTTCTAAAAGTGCATCTTTTCTTATCGCTCCATAAATTTCTGGCTCACTATTTTTATCAAGGTTTATACATTTTGCGTAGCATCCACCCTCAAAATTAAAAATCCCATCCTCATCCCAACCATGCTCATCATCACCGATTAGTTTTCTATTTGCATCAGTTGAAAGAGTTGTTTTTCCAGTTCCAGAGAGTCCGAAAAATAGCGCTACATCTCCATCTTTTCCAACATTAGCAGAGCAGTGCATAGGCAGCTTACCTTCTAAAGGAAGCCAATAATTCATCATTGAAAAAATCCCTTTTTTCATCTCTCCGCCATACCAAGTGCCGCCAATTATGGCAATATTTTCTTCAATATTAAATAGAACAAAAACATCTGAATGAAGTCCATGTTTTTTAAACTCTTTATTTAAAAATTTACATCCATTATAAACAGTAAAATCTGGAGTAAACTCTTCAAGCTCTTCATCTTTTGGTCTAATGAACATATTTTTAACAAAATGAGCCTGCCACGCAACCTCTGTTACAAATCTTACTTTTTTCCTACTAGCTAAACTAGCACCACAATAAGCATCTTGAACATATATATTTTTATTTGAGAGTTGCTCTTTAACCTTACTAAAAAGCTCATCGAAAATCTCTTTACTAATAGGTTGATTTATCTCGCCCCAAGCTATATATTTATTTGAAGGAGACTCATTTACAAAATATTTATCCTTAGGACTTCTACCAGTAAAAATACCTGTATCAACCATAAAAGTTCCATTATCAGAACATCTGCCCTCTTCATTTGCCTTCTCGTGTTCAAGCAGTAAATCATAGTTTAAATTTCTATATATATTTTTTATATTTTCTAAGCCTAACTCTTTTTCAAACTTGTGCACAGCTTCCATATCTATAACTCCCATATTTATTTAAAAATTGACAATAAAACTCCAGCAGCTACTGCTGATCCTATGACGCCAGACACATTTGGTCCCATGGCGTGCATAAGTAGTATATTTGTAGGATCTTCTTTAACTCCCTCTTTGTTTGCAACTCTAGCAGCCATAGGAACAGCACTAACTCCAGCTGCGCCTATTAGTGGGTTTATCTTCTCTTTACTAAAGCGGTTCATAGTTTTAGCCATTATGATTCCACCAGCAGTTCCCACTGAAAAAGCAATTAAACCTAAGATTAAAATACCTAAAGTTTCAACAACTAAAAATTTCTCAGCTGCTAATTTAGAACCAACAGCTAAGCCTAAAAATATAGTTACAATATTTATTAAAGCATTTTGCATTGTATCACCAAGTCTTTGTACAACACCTGATTCTTTTACAAAGTTACCAAAGGCTAAAGCACCAATTAAAGGTGTAGCATCAGGTAAAACAAGTAGTGAAAGGACTAAAATCGTAATTGGAAAAACAATTTTCTCAGTTTTTGAGACTTGTCTTAACTGTACCATCTTAATCTTTCTCTCTTCTTTTGTGGTTAGTGCTCTCATTATTGGAGGTTGGATTATTGGCACTAATGCCATATATGAGTAAGCAGCAACTGCAATGGCGCCTAAAAGATCAGGAGAGAGTCTTGAAGCTATAAAGATAGCAGTTGGCCCATCTGCCCCTCCAATTATCCCAATACTTGCTGCATCTTGCATAGAAAAATTCATAATAGTTGTATATTCGCTAAGCGCTAGTGCACCAACTAAAGTTCCAAAAATCCCAAGTTGGGCTGCACCTCCTAAGAGTGCGGTTTTTGGATTTGCTATTAGTGGTCCAAAGTCTGTCATAGCTCCAACACCCATAAAGATTATAAGAGGAAAGAGCCCATTCGCAATCCCAGCATTATAAATAATGCCCAAAAATCCATTTGGCCCAGCCATATCGGCAATTGGGATATTTGCAAGCAATCCTCCAAAACCAATTGGTATTAATAAAAGAGGTTCAAACCCTTTAGCTATTGCTAAATAAAATAGTAAAAAGGCAACCCCTATCATTATAATTCTTCCCCATCTTTGACTAAAAGCAGTTATCTCTTCGCCACTAGAATCAGTTAAACCCTCTTGTGGATTTAAAAAAGAGTAAATCCCAGTAGTTTCATAAAAGCTAGTAATTAGCTCTTTCATGCTTTTTGGTTCATATTTTGTCTGTTCAAAACTTGGGGCAGCAGGCGCATTAGCATTTAAATTTAGAGGAAGCAGGCTAAAAAAGAGAACAGCTATTAAGTTTAAGACTCCACTTTTC
>JAAYLJ010000113.1 GCA_012521935.1 Campylobacteraceae bacterium
GGATTAGCATTTCAAAAAGCCTCATTGCCACTACAAAACCAGCTATTTTTGGAACTATTGACATATATCCAGCCAAAGCCGCGCTTGAGCCTTCATATACATCAGGAGTCCATGTATGAAATGGAATAATTGAGAGTTTAAATCCCAAAGCTGCAATCATAAAAGCACTAGCTCCTAAAACTCCAACAAGTGGTTGAAAATCTTTAACATAAAGCGCATTTACAATCTTACTTATCTCAACGCTTCCAGTTAAAGCATAAAATAGAAACATTCCAAAAGCATAAAACCCAGCAGCTAGCGCACCCATAGTAAAATACTTTATGGATGCTTCAATCGCTTTATCTCTATTGTGCATAGCTATCATTGTATATAAAGCTAGTGATGCAGTCTCAAGCCCAATGAAAATTAAGATTAAGTTATCGCTTGTTACCATAAATAAAAAGCCAGCTATCATAAATAAAAATAGAGCAAAAAATTCTGGCATTGTAAATTCGTGAAATCTTTTTGAACTCATTGCTAGTGGTGTAAATAAAGCAGAAGTTACTAGGATGATTAATCCTGAAATTGTAGCGATTCCATCAACCAAAAGCATATCAAAAAAGCCTCGCTCTAACCCATCTTGCAAGCCTAAAGTTGCTCCTAAAGAGATTAAGATAACTAAAACAGTTATCATTGTATAAAAGCTTCTTGAGAGATTTTTAACAAAAAGGTCGATACAAATTATCGTTAAAGCTCCGACAACTAGCGTTAATGTTGGTAAAATTGTTGCAATATTTAGTGATACTAAATCAATATTTACAGGAAGCATTAGCGCACCTCCTTGTTTGTACTATTTACTTTTTTAAGCATCTCTTTAGCCTTTGTGTCAGCTTTCTCTTCCATTAAAATAAGAGTTTTTTTAACGCTTAAGTCAATTGGTTTTAAAACATGCTTTGGATAGACTCCAAGAATTATCACAAGAAGTGCTAAAGGAATCAAAGCGCTAAGCTCTTTTGGGCTTAAATCTTTTAATTTTTTATTTGCTTCTTTTGTAATTTCACCAAAGAATGATCTTTTATAAACTCTTAACATATATGAAGCACTTAAGATTATCCCAGATCCTCCAAGTATCGCTAAAAATAGATTCACCTTGAAAAATCCAAGTAGTGATAAAAACTCTCCTACAAATCCAATGGTAAGAGGAAGCCCAATTGAGCCCATTAACATGAGGGCAAAAATGGTTGCAAAATTTGGCATCACCTTAGCTAGCCCACCAAATTCGCTTAAAAGCTTTGTGCCTCTTCTTTCATATATGACTCCAACAAGCATAAAAAGTGCCCCACTTACAATCCCATGGGAGAGCATTAGAAAAATTGATCCAGTTATTCCCTCAGCATTTAGTGCAAATGTTCCAAGGATTATAATTCCCATGTGTGAGATTGAGCTATAAGCGATGACTTGCTTCATATCTTCCTGCGCGTAAGCTATCATGGCAGTGTAGATGACCATTATCACCGCTATTATTGCTATTGGGATCATTAAGGCTACAGTTGCATCAGGAAAAAGTGGTAGTGAAAATCTTACAAATCCATAAGTCCCCATCTTTAGTAAAACTGCAGCTAAAATGACTGAGCCAATTGTTGGCGCTTGTCCGTGAGCATATGGAAGCCATGTATGAAATGGAACCATTGGCACTTTAATGGCAAAGCCCAAAAAGAAAGCTCCAAAAAGCCAAAGTTGAAGGTTTAATGGAAGCGACATTGTGTACCAATCTGTTAGGGCAAAGCTCCAAATTCCTGTTTGAGTGAAGTATAGATATGCCATGACAAGAATGCCAACAAGCATGAAAATTGAGCCAAAAAATGTATATAAAAAGAATTTAACCGCTGCATAAATTCTCTCGCCGCTTCCCCACGCACCAATGATGTATAGCATTGGTAAAAGCGACATTTCCCAAAATAGATAAAAAAGGATTACATCTAAACTTAAAAAGACGCCAACCATTGTCATCTCTAAAAACAAAACAGATATAACTAAATTTTTAATATCTCTTTTTTCACTAAGTCCAATGAGTGAAATAAGAGTTATAAAGGTGCTCAAAATTACTAAAAATAGTGAAATACCATCAACCCCAAGATAATAATTTATCCCAAAACTCTCAACAAGTGGGGCGAACTCTACAAATTGAAGCCCTCCATTTGTAGAATCAAATGCTACCCAAAGCGCAATAGATAGTAAAAACTCAATAGCAGCAACGGTGATAGCATATGCTTTTGCACTATTTTTATGAACAGTAAAACCAAATAAGCCTGCAACTGCTGGAAAAAATATGATTAAAGTTAAAATTTTACTCATCAAGGCTCCTTATGGTCTATATATCAAAGCTAATATCATTAAAACCACTAAACCCACAACCATCCATCTAAGCATGATGGAGAGATTGCCCGTTTGCATCTTATTAGCTTTTTGTCCAATGTTTCTTAAAGTCATAGCTATGGTATCTACGCTTTTGTCAACTATGGCTGAGTCAATACTCTTCCAAGCCCTAAAAGA
>JAAYLJ010000114.1 GCA_012521935.1 Campylobacteraceae bacterium
CATCCGCATTTGGTTTGTCTATATCTACTGATATTGTTATGACATAAGCTTTAAGTTTTCCTGTTTTTGAATATGTAAGAAAAAAATACTCTCTAGAGTATTTATCTGTATCTCTATACTTTGTGTGAGTATCTTTTATTCTTGCTGGATACTTATTTACTTTGCCGTATCCCATTGAGACTATCCCATCATTTTTATATGATGGGTGATTTTTAATACTTAATAAATGTTGCTCATCTCTATTTTTTATAGCCTCTAGTGCTTTTAGATAATATTGAAGTTTTTTATCTCTTCCTTTTTCATTCTCCGCTGAGTAGGTTAGGATTTGTAAACCATAGTCTATCCACACGCTCCCATCTTTTTTGTGGTTTAATCCTGTATATATAGAAACCAAATTGTCATAATAGTCCATTCTTGTCCATTTTTCATCTTTTATAGGTGTTGGTTGCATAACTGTAAAATGCTTATGCTTTACTACTGGATTGTTTGGATCTATCTTTTCAAATGTATGTGATACTCGTGCCATACACCCTAAAAACAGAATTGCTATGAAAGGAATTAAGATTATACTTCTCATTCTATTTCACCTTGTGGGTATTTAGCTAACTCACTATTTAGATTTCTTTCAATATAGAACTCACTTAATGGCTTACTAATTCCACTAATATCTATAAAGCTATCCCTATCTGGCGTAATCCTCTCATCTCCACACCCTATGACGCAAGGATAACTTTGCTGTTGTGATGAACAGCCATAAAACAACATGCTTATAAATATTATAGATATTAATTTTTTCATTTCTTTTCCTTTTTAGATTTATTTATCTTACCAACCATCTTTTATATATAAACTATCAAGCATTCTTTGGGCTCTTTGTTTTAGATCTTCATAAGTGTAGTCTTTTACTAACTCTTCAAATTCTTCTGGAAGACTAGGAAATTTCTGGTATATTAATCTGATATTCACTCTCTTTATTTTTGTTTTTTGAGGGTTGGATTTTCCACAGGATATATGCTTAATGTTTGTTTCTACTGGATACTTGCCTATAGCTGGTCTGTATGATTCAGACTCAATGCAACCATAATCTTCTTTCCCATAATGTTTAATATTACTAGGAATAGTTACAATATCACCATTGCCAAATCTTTTTCCAACATAAGAGTTATAATACTCTTTAAGAGCCTCTTCATCTTTTTCTTCTAAGGCTTTATCTCCTTCAGAATAAGGTGAAATAGTAGTATCAATATTGACACTATAGGATAATACAATGCCCTTATTATCTATGGTTTGATTTATGCTAATTGCATATCCAGTCTGATGTGTCATTATGCTCCAAGGATGACTCATTTTTTTAAAATCATTTTCTTTGAACTCTGGGAACAATGAACAAAAACTATTTCTAAAACATCTAATATACTCTTGGTTTTCCATTGTTGGGTAAAAAAATGGCATTGGTAAACCGCCATCTAGTATCATTTGAGCATCATTTTTGTACATAGTTAATGATGGTTTTGAGCTACAAGCACTAAAAAATAAAACTAAAAAGAGGAATAGTAAATTTTTCATTATTTGTCCTCTTGCCTTTGAATATATACATTTGAAAGGCTTGGATCTGTATAGATGCTCCTATAGAAATCATCAAGATTAAGCAAACTATTTGTATTTGGCTCAAAATATTGTTCTATGCTTGATGGCGTAATCCTCTCATCTCCACACCCAATGACACATACTCCTCCTGCATGTGGGGATGTTTTATCGGGACTGTTTTTATTATCTTCTAGTCCACCATTTAGTAGTGTTGGTACTCCTCTTTTTATGCTATATAGTAGATTAGTCCAAAAACCCTCTTTGTTGTTTATGCCTGCAGTGTTTCCTCCTAGTATTGCTACAGGGTCACCTGGGTTTACAGATGAGCGGAAGTAATCTGATACTTTTATATCAGTATTTGTATATACAGGTGAATTTATGTACAAATCTCTCACCAAGCCTATTGAATCCTTACCATTTTCAGGTGAACCATAGAAACCTACTTTAAATGTAGTATCTTCTTTGTCTTTTAAGATGTTTTGTAAGTTTGGTTTGATGTAGTGCATAGCTATAAATGACTGGAGAGTTCCTTGAGAGTGTGCAACTAGCACTAGCTCACCATCTTTTGCTTCTGCTAAGTTTAGTAGTGAGTTTGCACTCTGCTTTGCTCCACCTGTTCCAAGATAAGAAGCATAAGAGTTGTATGGAGCTAGATGAGAGGCTAGCTTATCTTGAGTGCTCTCTATCATATCTCCTACAAACCCATGACTAGGGTTGTAGTTTATAAATACTATACTTGCACCTGCTGTTTGTTCTTTAGTGCCTGTTCTTGTGTTGTGCAGATCACTTAGTATGCCGTTTGTAGATATATGAGTTATGCTACTTGCTTGCTCTTGTGTTAAGTAGATCTTTGCGTGGTTATAGTTGCTTAAACTCAATTTATCTTACCAACCATCTTTTATATATAAGCTATCAAGCATTCTTTGAGCTCTTTGTTTTAGATCTTCATAGGTGTAGTCTTTAGCTATATCAGAATTATTTGGTTTATTGTATGTCAAGTTAATTCCAACTATTTTAGCTTTTGTTCGTGAGGCATTAAACTTATAGCATCCAAATGAAATCTTTTTTTTGTTTGGGTAAATATGTTTATCTGGTTCTCCTTCCTTAACTTCGCAAATATAATTTTCCTTACCTTGTCTTTGAAGTGACATATCTTTATCTGGATGATACCTATGATAACGATTGTTTAGATACACTAAGTTTTCACTTTCAATAGCCTCCTCTCTCTCGCCGTACTTATAAATTGATGTTGTTATATGTATGTGATATAAAATACCAAACTCACTCATATGTAGTACTATATTTTTATTGTAATAAGTTGCACCCTCCCAGCCACCCATTAAAGTAAAATCTTCCTCTTTTGCACTTGGTAGAGCAATGGTATAGTCTGGCATATCAAATACATAGTCTCTCATCGTCTCTATATTTGCTACCTTAAAGAAGCTTGGAGGTTTGTTTCCACTTGAGGCTATTAGCAGGCTCTCTGTGATGTCTCCTAAAGTTTTTGGAGAGCATCCACTAAATAAAAATGCTACTGAAAGGAATAGAGTGCTTCTCATTATTAATTCCCCTTTATATCTAACACTACAGGATTGCTATTAGGTGTTTGAGACTGTGGTAGTAAATTCTGATTGACATGTGGTAGCTGTGTATCATAATAATTTGTAAGTTCAGTTTCTCCTCTTCCTTGAACATCATTTTTATTAAAGTAGTAATTCATAGTAGGAGTATAGTTTTCATCCCCGCATCCTATGACACAAGGATAATAAGAGTGAGAAGAGTCTCCACCAATACCAAACAGCATTGGAATAGATATAAAACTACTCCACATATTTACTCCTAGTTTCTCAGAGTTGTTTACACCTGCACTCTGCCAGCCTAAGAAGCTTCCTACCGCGTCTTGTGGGTTTACTTGTGAACGGAATACATTTGAAACTCCATCATCATTATCAAATTTTTCATTGATAATATTTTCCCCACCATAAATATCAGTTATCAGCTTTTCTGCTATATGGTGGTTTATAGGTGAGCCTGCATATCCTACTAAAAGTTTACTATCTGGGTTACTGCTTAGTGTTTGTGTTAAGTAGTCTTGGTTTTGTTGCAAGCCTATTTGAGTCATAAGCGTTCCTTGAGAGTGTCCGCCTACTGTTAGGTTTCCTTTTTTTATATCTGACATCTGCTCAATTAGCTCTCCTGTTTGTCTTGCTCCTCCAGTTCCTAAGTATGCTAAGTATTGACTTGCATTAGAAGCACCGATGGAGCTTATAGCTCCCGCTCCAGTTATAACTAGTGCATCTTGTGTGCTCTCCATTAAGTCTCCTACAAACCCATGTGTTTGATTGTAGTTTAGTATGGCACTTGCTCCGTTTTGTTGTGTTTGCTGATTGTATAGTGCTACATCAAAAGGGTTAAGCATTCCACTTGTAAACATATGCCCTATTCCTGATCTTTCTATATCATCTTTTGTGAGATATATTTTCATATGGTTATAATCACTCAATCCTTGCTCTTTTTCTATAGCTTGTTGGTTTTGTGAGATTATGACTGTTTTATTTGGGTCTGTTATATAGAGTGTCATACTATCAAGAACTATATCCGCATCTTTTAGATCTTGAGCTTTTTTTATGCCATTATTAGTTTTTACAAGAGTCTGTATCTGGATATCGTCCTTAGAAACTCCTGCCTTAAGAAGAGTCTCTATATCTTCTACAACAATCCCTTTTCTATTATCCCCAAAAACTTGAGTAGCTATTTGAGTTATGTATCCACCTTGATTGTCTATGTTAGGGATTAGTCCAAGTGAGTACTCTCCAGCAGTATCAAGTGCTTTTCCTATTGTGTTATCTATGAAATTTGCATCTTCTTTTTTAGCTGATGGAAGATTACTTAGTATCTCATCTCTTACATTAAGTCCTAAATCCTTTGCATCTTGTCCCCACTTATCCAGTGTATCATTTGGGTTTAGTGCTTTGTTTATTGAGGTGTTGCTTAGGTA
>JAAYLJ010000115.1 GCA_012521935.1 Campylobacteraceae bacterium
CCCAAACTCCAAGCTAAAAGTACAGCTTCAAATCTTTTTGGCAAAATGACAGTATTTAAAAATGCTTGCCACTCTAGCACTCTAATCTTCATCTGTACCCCAACTTGCGCTAATTGATTTTGCAAAATTTCTGCAACATTAGCCCTTCCGCCAGCAGAAGTGGTAAGAGTAAAAATAAGTGGGTTTTCATCGTTATATCCAGCTTTTGCCAAAAGTTCTTTTGCTCTTTTTAAATCTTTTTTTACAGCAAGTACTTTTGGATTAAAAGCTTCAGTTCTAGGCATAAAAGGCCCAGTACAAACTAATCCGTGTCCAAACAAAAGCAAATTAACTATCTCATCTCTATCGATGGCTAAGCTAAGAGCTTCTCTTACATGATGGTTTTGAAATTTTGGATCATTTAAATTAAAACCTAAGTAAGTATAACTGTTTGAAATGTCTTCAACTATTTTATAATAATCATGAAAACTTGGGTTTAGCTGCCTTTTGTACTGCAAAGGCGTGATTGAACTTAAATCTAGTTTTTTAGACTTAAGCATCATAAATTCAGTTGAGGGATCAGGTAAAAAATGAAAAATGATTTCATCTATTGTAGGTTTGCCCTCAAACTAGTCTGGATTTGATTTTAGAACTATATTTTTTGAAAGTTCAAAAACTTCTAAAGTAAAAGGCCCCGTTCCAATAGGTTTTTGATTAAAGCTATCTGTCATTAAATCTTTACTATCTTGAAGTAAATGCTTTGGCAAAATCCCCATCATCCATATCTCCAAAGCTTTGAAATATGGTGTTTTATATCTTACTAAAATTTTATTTTCATCTAGTTTTTCAACAAAATCAACCTCTTTAAAGTTACTTGAATATGGTGTGAAAATATTTGGAGAAATTATACTTTCATAAGTAAAAATAACATCATCTGCACTAAAGGGCTCTCCGTCACTCCATTTTACCCCATCTTTTAAAGTAAATTCTAACTCCACTGGAGATAAAAACTTAAAAGATTTTGCCAAATCTGGAACTATGTTTCCATCTTTATCATATTTTACTAAACCGTTAAATATCCACTTGCTAATCGTTCCACTAGCACTATCTGTTGCTATTAGTGGATTTAGTCTGCTTGGATTTGCATTTAGGGAAAAGTGCAGAGTTTGAGCTAAAGAGTAGATGGAAAAAATTAGTAAAAGTAAAAACTGTCTCATTTGCTTATTTTATCACAAAAAAAGGCATCTAGGGCGGGAACCTAGATGCCTGTAGGGTGGTTAAATTCTTAGTACTACAAAAAGGAGTGTTGTCGCTTGGACTGACGAAATTATAATGGTATGCTCTAAACATCTTTTTAACCATTAGTAAATAAAGAGTAAATATCTCCTTTTATCTTTTATATCTTTTTCCATATTCCCATGGAGGAAGCGGTTTTTTCGCACTCCAAAGTCCTTTTTTGATCTTTTTTGCTAACTTCATAGCGATTTTGTACTCTTTTTTATTTGAATATTTTTCGTAAAACCAAGCATAGCCATCTTTAACTTGTAAAAGATTAATATCTTCTCCTTTATAAAAAACAGTACCTAAAACTCTTCCATAATGATCTTTTTTGCTATATTTAATCGATACTTTTTTATTTAAAATATATTTGGAGAGGTTTTGTTTAGATTTTTGGCCATAAGCTTGTTTTATCTCTGGGGCATCAATATCTTTTAATCTTATTTCTATCTTTTTATTTTTACTGTTAACTAAAATGCTATCTCCATCAATTATCTTAATGACTTTAGCATCTATTTCGTAAGAAAAGAGAGGATTTATAGATAAAAGTATGATAAAAACAGTAGCAAAACCTCTAAATATAGAAGTTTTTATTGAGGAGGAAGCCTCATAAAGAGGCTTAATATTAACGTTTTGAGAATTGTGGACTTCGGCGAGCTTTGCGCTTTCCATATTTTTTTCTCTCAACAACTCTTGCATCCCTAGTTAAGAGTCCTTTTGGCTTTAAAAGTGCTCTAAAGTCTGCATCAAGAGCTGCAAGCGCTTTTGAGATACCATGCCTTAGAGCTTCTGCTTGAGCTGAATAGCCGCCGCCAAAAGTTTGAGCAATAATATCCATTGAGCCCTCTTGTTTTGTTACTAAAAGAGGTTGAACAACTTTTAATTTAATGGCTTCATGTCCACCAAGCCAACTATTTAAATCCATTCCATTTATTGTCATCTTACCGCTACCAGGAGCTAGCCAAACTTTAGCGACTGCAGATTTTCGTTTTCCTGTTGCATAAACTTTTGCCATTACTGTTTTCCTTCTTGCTTGCTAACTTGTGCCGTATGAGGATGTTCACTTCCTTCATAGACTTTCAATTTTTTTAACATCTCTTTGCCTAAAGTAGTTTTTGGCAACATGCCTCGTACTGCAAGCTTATAAAGTTTAGCTGGACTATTTTTTAGCATTTCGCCTAACTTTTCACTCTTTGTACTTCCAAAATAACCTGAGTGGCGATGATACAACTTTGCATCCATTTTATTGCCACTAAAATTAACTTTTTCTGCATTTACTATTACTACAAAATCTCCACAATCAATATTTGGAGTGTAGTATGGTTTATGTTTACCGCGCAAAAGAGTAGCAACTTCAGTCAAAACACGACCAAATTTTTTACCTTCTGCATCTATGACAACCCAATCTCTTTGAATTTCATGCGGCTTAATAACTTTTGTCATTCTATTGCCTTTGCCATTTTGTTTTTAAAGAATGAGATTCTATTTAAAAATAGCTTTCATATAACTTAAATTAAGTTAATTATAAGCTGACTACCCTTATCTTATCTTTGTGTAAGTAAAAGATCCACCCACTTGTTTTTTTACCTGTTATTTTATTAATTGCCTCTTTATATAGATTAACTTGATCTTTATAAGACTCCATCATTGCCCCACTTTTATAATCAATCACTATGGCTTCATCATCTTTAAAAATCAAACTATCTATCTGTTTTCTCTCTTTGTCAAATCTTAATGCTTGCTCTTTAAAAACCTCTCCACCCTCCATTAAAGATTTAAAAGTACTATTTTGACTTAAAAGATTTAATCTATGTTCTATCTCATCCCACTCTTTTTCATCCAAAGAGTATGGATTGATAGTTTGGGCTTTTAGTATGGCTCTTTTTATCCCCTCACTACTCCACTCATAAACTCTTTCTAGCGCAAAATGAAGCATCATTCCAAAGTTTTTAGCCTCAAAATTATCTACTTTTTCTTCATCTTTTTCAACTGCTTGTCTCCCTAAAATTGGTGGCTCTTTTGCTATTTTTTTAATGCTTTTTGTAGCTTCTGGCTTTTTACCTAGACTAATTTTAATCTTTCCAGCTTCATAAGCTTCTAAATTTAATATATCAAATGCACTTTTTGTGCTTTTTTTAGCAATGATTAGCCCATCTTTTCCTCTAGTAAATGCAACATACAAGGCATTTAACCTATCTTGAAGCACTGCATCTTTCTCTTTTTCTTTTGCATTAAAATAGTGCCTATCTACAAACTCTCTTCTTTTTTGTGTAAAAAATATCTTTGTAAGTTTAGCCCCATCATACTCAAACAATAAAGGATTTGGTTTATGATTTTCTCCACTTAATCTATCTGCTACTATCACATAATCAAACTCTAAACCTTTTGACTTATGTATCGTAAGAATGGTAACTCCTTTTGCAACTTTAGTTGGCAGCAGGGGATCAAACTCTTCTAAACTAAAAAGAAAAGACTCAATATCTTCATATTTCTTAGACTCTTCAATCAAAGTTATCATCTCTTCATTTTGAGCATCTAGCTCTAACTCAATGATAGCTTCAAAGATAATTTTTGAAGGCTCTTTATCTAAGAGTGAACTTTTTTTAACAATGTTTTCTCTAGTTAAGTACCTAATGATGGCCTCATCAAGTGGTTCATTAAAATAAAGATATTTTAAATATGAGATTAAAACTTGCACTTTTAAAGAATCTGTTAATTTTAAATTATTTTGAGTGCTAATCTTTATGCCTTCAAACTCTTTTAAAACCTCCTCTTCAATTATGTTTGCATCTTTATTTACATGAGTTAAAATCGCTATTTGAGACTCTTTTACCCCACTATTTAAAAGCTTTCTTAAAGAAAAAATAACTCCATCAAGCGCTTCATCGCTACAATTTACTAAAACATATCCACTCTCATTTTTAAATGGTTTTTGGACTTTGTAGTGAGGCAAAATATCTTTAAAAGTTCTATTTACAAACTCAACAGGCTCTATTGCAGTGCGATAATTAAACTCTAAAGCTTCAACTTTAACTCTAAATCTTTTAGCAACATCATAAAAAAGCGCCTCTTGTCCACCTCTAAAGCGGTAAATTGACTGCTTTACATCCCCAACATAAAAAAAACTCCTGTTAGAATATCTTCCAATTCCAGAGATTATCTCCTCTATTATTGGAACTAATATCTCAATTTGGGCTACACTAGTATCTTGAAACTCATCTATTAAAAGATGCTCAATCTTTCCATCTAGTCTAAAATATAAAAAATCTCTATCTATCTCATTTTTCAAAAGCTTATAAACTAAATTTGTAATGTCTGAAAAAGTTAAGGTGTTATATCTGCTAATTAAACTAAGCCTAACTTTTTCATATCTTTTAAAAGCCTCGCTAAGCTCTCCTAAAAGGTACGCTTCTTTATCATTTGCATAATCTCTATAAGCCTCTTTTAAATTTAAAAACATTTCATCAAGCAGTGGGGTAAAATGTTTTTTATATGACCAGTAGTTTAAGCTCTCTTTTTCCCAAAAACTCTTATCCATTAACTCTTGCAAATTTTTAAACTCAAATGTTTTAAGAGCGCTTTGTGAAGCATCTTTGTTTTTTAAATAAGTGTGTATTTTGCTTGCACACTCAAACATTTTAGCCATACTTGGCTTTTTAGCTAATGAGGGGAACTTCACTCCATCAAGCTCAGCAACCCTTTCATACATTTGCTCAAAAAGAGTAAAAAGATTCTCAAGCCTCCACTCCATGACTAAAGCTAGCTCGATTAATTCATCTAATTTTCCCTCTTTTTTGCTCTCTTTTAAAAACTCTTCTTGCAAGAGCTGTTTATTTATTTGGGTTTGGATGGATGAATCTGGCATAACTCCAAGATGCAAAGAGAATTTTTTCAAAATCTTCCACACAAAGGCATCTATGGTTTCAATGCTTAAATCAGCACTCCAAAAACCATCAATCACCTCATCTCTTAATTTTAAGAGCTTCTCTTTTGGTAGTTTTAAAAGTTTTGATAGTTCATTAAGTTCAGACTCTTTTTTATGAAGATTTAAAAGTGTTTCAAAAACTCTACTTTTCATCTCAAGTGCAGCTTTATTTGTAAAAGTTAGTGCTACAATCCTAGAAGGATCCGCCCCTTGCAAAATCAAAGCACAATACCTAACACTTAATGCAAATGTTTTTCCACTCCCAGCACTTGCTTCTAGGGCTAAATTTAACTCCATCTTCTTCCCCTTTGGCAAAGAAGCACATATGGGCAGTATGTGCAGTTTGTTTTTTTCGTTGTCATTTCAAAATCTTCCAAAAAAACACTCTCTTTTAAAATTTGTGAAACTCTATCTAGCGAATCTTGAAGTGTTTTTTCATAAACTATGCCACCCTCTTTTAAATCAAAATAGCCAACATTTGCAACCTCTCCTAAGCTACTTGCCAAAATATAGTAAAAAATCAATTGAAAATCTACTCTATTTTCTAC
>JAAYLJ010000116.1 GCA_012521935.1 Campylobacteraceae bacterium
GCATTACTTCCGCCACCAACACAAGCTACTAAATTATCAGGCAAATTCCCTGTCATTTCTAAAAACTGCTCTCTAGCCTCAATCCCTACAATGCTTTGAAAATCTCTTACCATTTTTGGAAATGGATGAGGGCCAACTACTGAGCCTATGGCATAAATTGAATTTATTGGATCTTTTAAGTATGCTTCAAAAGCTGAATCAACTGCCTCTTTGAGGGTTTTTTGTCCAAAAGATACAGGTATGACTTTTGCTCCTAAAATCTCCATTCTAACTACATTTGGATACTCTTTTTTTATATCCACCTCACCCATATGAATCTCACACTCTAGTCCAAAATAAGCTGCCGCAGTCGCAAGCGCAACACCGTGTTGCCCAGCTCCTGTTTCGGCTATTAGCTTCTTTTTGCCTAAATACTTAGCTAAAAGAGCCTCTCCCATACAGTGATTTAATTTATGAGCTCCAGTATGATTTAAATCTTCTCTTTTTAAGTAAATCCTAGCCCCACCAACAGATTCGGTTAACCTTTTAGCATAATAAACTGGTGTTGGACGGCCTTGAAAATGTTTTCTAATATCTCTTAATTTCATTATAAAATCGTGGGAATTTCCAATGGTTAGGTAAGCTTGTTCTATCTTTTCAAACTGCTCAATTAATTCAGGTGGCAAATATGCACCGCCAAATTTTCCAAAATACCCCTTTTGGTCTGGAAGCCTAGTTAAATATGGTTTTTCTTTCACAACTATCCTTTTTAAGAGTGATTGCATGATTATATGCTTATTTCTTTAAATAAAAGTTTTAGAGAGTTTACTTATAAGAGATTTTAATGCTTTTTTTGATATTTTATGAAATAATTTTTTAAAAAAGAGAGAGAAATGTGCGGAATAGTAGGATATATTGGAAATAGAGAAAAAAAGAGATTTTTAATTGATGGTTTAAAAGAGTTGGAGTATAGAGGTTATGACTCTGCTGGGATTGCCATGATGGGCAAAGATAGAGTTTTTTCTTTCAAAGCTGTTGGCAAGCTAGATAATTTAGAAAAAAAAGCAAAAGATGTAAGCGTTGAAGAATTTGGAGTAGGAATTGGCCATACTAGGTGGGCAACTTATGGAAAACCAACTGAACTTAACGCACATCCTCACTGGGGAAAACATGCTTATATTGTGCACAATGGCATCATTGAAAATTATGAACTTATAAAGAAAAAAGTGCTAGCTAATGGAGCTAACTTTTTAAGCCAAACAGATACTGAATCCATAGTTCATCTTTTTGAGCTTAACTTTCAAGTAGAAAAAGATCCTTTTAAAGCTTTTAAAAAAACAATTGATGAGTTAAATGGCTCATATGCAATACTACTCATAACTTCTTACGCACCAAATACTATATTTTTTGCAAAAAATGCTGTCCCTTTGATAGTTGGAAAAAATGATAATAATGAGTCATTTTTTAGCTCATCTGATGCACCCTTAATTGGAGAAGCTAAAGAGGTAGCGTACTTAAATGATGGTGATGTAGGCTTTGTAAATGAGAAGGAGATGGTAGTTTTTAACTGGGGAAAAGAGTCAAGTTTTAATTTTGGACTATTAACTCAAGATAAGATAGTCGCGCAAAAAGAGGGCTATAGATTTTTTATGGAAAAAGAGATTTATGAACAAAGCACGGTTTTTAATGAAACTATGATAGGTAGAGTTAAAAATGATTCAATCTATTTTGATGAACTAGATAA
>JAAYLJ010000117.1 GCA_012521935.1 Campylobacteraceae bacterium
AAATTTAAATATCACACCCATTTTGCTTGGAATTGTTCCCTTTTTTATCATCTAAAAAACCACTTAGTTTTAAGCCGTGCAAAAATATAATCCATGAGAGATATATCCATACAAAAAAGAAAAGAATGGTACTAAATGAACCATAAATGCTTAAATAAGTGCTGTTGTAACTTACATAAACGACAAAAAGGCTTTTTAAAACATACCAAACAAGCGAAGTGATAAAAGATGAGATGGCTACCATTTTAACACTTAATTGCCTGCTTGAAGAGATCATATAGGTTGTAAAAAATAGAGCCCAAACTATGAGGTATGGAAAAATGGTAAGTAAGTTTATCCACTTTGTGTAACTTGAACTATTTAAAATTTTTTGCAAAACACTTGAAACATAAAATGAAACCCCAAGAGCTAAAGGTCCAAGAGTTATTAAAGTCCAGTAAGTTGAGAGTGATTGCCAAAGTGTTCTAGGTTTTGCTTTTAAGATTAAATTTACAATGTATTCATACTCCCTAAAAAACATGATTGAGGTAAATAAAATTACTATAAATCCAAAAACTCCCATGCTAAGAGTATTGCTCAAAAAAGTTTCAATATAGCCTGCGATTACATCTTGCTCTGATGGAAGAAGCGAAGAGAAGATGAAAGATTTTATCTTATCATAATACTTTTCAAAGCTAGGAAGATGAGTAAAAATGGAAAGAGATATGAGTAAAATAGGGATTAAAGATAGCATTGTATGAAAACTCAAAGAGGATGAGTATTGCATAAGCTGCTTATCTTTTAACTCTTTTACATGGTGTAGTATCTCTTTTGGCTTCATTAAATGCCCATTTTAAAAGGATTTAAAATATTGTTTGGATCAAAAGCTTTTTTGATGGCTTTAAAAAGATTTAACTCCGCTTCACTAAAAGCTAACTTCATATATGGCGCTTTACTAAGCCCAATTCCATGCTCTCCGCTTAAAGTTCCGCCAAGTTCCACTGTAGCTTTGAAAATCTCTTCAATGGCTTCATATCCTCTTTTAAGTTCATCTTCATTTTTGCCATCTACCATCACATTTGTATGTACATTTCCATCACCAGTATGACCAAAACATGGGGTATTAACGCTATATTTTTTAGAAATCTTTTCTATTTTTTCTAAAAGCTGCGGCAGTTTACTTCTAGGAACTGTTATGTCTTCATTTAATTTTTTGCTACCATAAATTGATATGGATTGGCTTGCATTTCGTCTTGCAAACCAAAGTTCATTTGACTCATTCTCATCTTTTGCTATTTTGAAAAAAGTTGAGCCATTTTCACTAAAAACTTTTTTTATGGTTAAGAGTTGTGTTTCAATATCTTCTTCTAAATTTCCATCAACATCAGTGATTAAGATGGCACCAGCGTCAGTTGGCAAGCCTTTATTGAACTTTTGCTCTACAGCTTTAATGGTTAAATTATCTAAAAACTCCATAGCAACAGGAGTTACGCCAGAAGCCATAGTTTTATAAACTGCGTTCATTGCTTCTTCAACTGTTGAAAAAACTCCCATTGCCGTCTTTTTTAGTTTTGGTTTTGTGATAAGTTTTAAAGTTATTTGAGTAATCACTCCCAAAGTTCCCTCGCTAGCAATTAAAATCCCAGCAACATTGTATCCAGCCACATCTTTAATGGTTTTTTTCCCAGCTTGGATCACTTCACCACTAGGCAAAACTGCTCTTAAAGCCATCACATAATCTTTAGTAATCCCATACTTTGCAGCCCTCATGCCCCCAGCATTTTCAGCTACATTTCCACCAATGCTTGAGTAGTCTTGACTTGCAGGATCTGGTGGATAAAATAACCCTTTTTCACTCACAGCTTTTTGTAAATCCATATTTATGACGCCAGGTTCAACCACGGCAACCATATTTTGCATATCGATTTCTAAAATCTTATTCATATGTTTCTCAAAAGCTAAAACAACTCCACCATTTGCAGGAAGTGCGCCGCCAGTAAAGCCACTTCCTGCCCCTCTTGGGGTTAGGATGATGCCAAAATCATTGCAGTATTTAAGTATGTTTTGAACATCTTTCTCATCTCTTGGAAAGATTACTAAATCTGGCTCATAAGTGACTCTAGTCGCGTCATATGAGTAGGCTAGAAGGTGAGCTTTGTCTGAATAGACATTCTCCACTCCAACCAAATTTTCAAAAAATTGTATATGTTTTTTTTCCATTTTAAGGCACCATTAAATTGCCATAGTGGCGGTTGTAATCTGTTATATAAGATGAATTCCATTTCCAAAACACAGTTTTAATCCCTTCAACTCTTGTGTAAAAAGGCAGCTCATACTCAGCTATATTTCCAGAATTAAAAGTTTTTAATATCTTAAAACTTTGACAATCAACCACATAACCTTTTTTGTTTAGTGCAAAAAATACAATCCCCGCGCTATTTTCTTTACACACTTCTTTAAAATCTTCTCTATCTGGATTTGGCCTATAATCTATGGCTAGCTTCGCTCCAATGATGTCTGGATGTATCCAAGTAGTTTCATTAAAGTGCTCAACTATCTCTTTATATACAACTTGATTTGGGGCAACTATGAGAGCTCTTGAGTATAAAAAATTTAAAATTATCTTGTCGCCTTTTTCTGGCATAACTCCTGGAAGTGGGAGTGCGGGTTGTTCAAGAAGATCAAAAACTTCAAATCTAACTTTTGCTACTCCATCTTTTTTTTCTACCACGCTAGCTCTTGCAATGATGGTGTTTTTCTCATCATCAAAACGGTGAATAACTATGCCAGAAGAGCCGATGACTATATTGTCCGAATCTTTAATGGTAGCGCTACCTTGGGTAACATCAATTAGTGTAGTTTCATAAGGTTCAAATAGCGTATTTGCGTAAATGAAAGATAAAAATAGGCAGAGTATTACTAAACTTCGCAACAATGGAACTCCTTTTGCTTTTTGAATTTTTGATTATACTTTAAAGCAACTCAAAAAACCCTTTAGTTTTTGGCAAGATGTAAGGAAGCGTAAAGTAAAATAAAAAGAGTTTTGAAAGAAGGTGAGTGATGAGTAGAGTTTTTTTGATGCTACTATTTTTAGTTTTTGGTTTAAAAGCCGCCTATATTGAAGAGGTAAAATGGGAGAGCGGAGAGACTTTTTTAACATTTTTAGAGAAGCAAAATCTTCCATTATCAATCTACTATAATTTAGAAAATGAAGATAAAGAGCTAGCAAGTGAGATTATTACAGGGATAAAATATCAACTTTTAAGAGATGATGAAGGAAATCTTGAGCAAGTTTTAATACCAATTGGTGAAGAGTTGCAGATACATTTAGTAAAAGAAGAGGGCGGTTTTGAATTTAGAACAACACCAATTAACTACCAAGAAGAGTCCTTTACAGTTACTTTAGACATTAAGCTCTCACCCTATCAAGACATAGTAAATGCGACAAATAATTACGCTTTAGCAAATGAATTTGTAAACTCATTTAAAAATAGTGTAAATTTTAAAAGAGTTATGCAAGGCGATAGATTAGTAATTTTTTACTCCCAAAGAACAAGGCTTGGCCAAAGATTTGGAAACCCAAAGATTGAAGCGGCTATGGTTGAGATTAGGGGCAAGGCAAACTATGCTTACCTTTACAATGAAAATAGATATTATGATGCTTTTGGAAAAGAGATAGAGGGATTTTTTTTAGTAAAACCAGTTAAATATACAAGAATATCTTCTCCATTTACTTATAAAAGATGGCACCCAATTTTAAAAAGATATAGAGCTCATTTAGGGATTGATTATGCTGCGCCAACTGGTACGCCAATTAAAGCTGCTGGAGAGGGAAGAGTTACTTTTGTAGGAAATAAGGGTGGCTATGGAAAAACCATAGAGATAAACCATGGACATGGGTATAAAACCCTGTATGCTCACATGAATGGGTATAGAAAAGGGATAAAAAGAGGCTCATTAGTACAAAAAGGACAAGTCATTGGATATGTTGGAAGTACTGGGGTTAGTACAGGGCCGCATCTGCATTTTGGGCTATATAAAAACAACCGAGCCATTAATCCAAATAGCGTTGTCAAGATAGAAAAAGATAAGCTAATAGGTGAGAATTTAAAAGAGTTTTTAGCACATACTAAAAGATTCAATGATCAGTTTGAAGTAGCTTTAGCAAACCCTACGCTTCCACCAAAAGAAGAGCCGCTTGAATATGCAATGCTCCTTGAAAAAGAGCTTGAATCTAGTGCGCAAACCATTAGGTAAATTATGGATAAAATTAAAATCTTAGAGATAAAAAACTGTTCCAAATCTGATTATATTAAACCAAAAAGAATGAGTTACATTCAAAATGGAGTGTTAAAACATTGGGATTTAATTGATTCACACAATAGCGTCGCCATTCTTTTATATCATGAAGAGCGCGACTCTTTCGTGCTTGTTAAGCAGTTTAGGCCTGCTATTTATGCAAGAAGTGGAGATGGTTTTGCGTATGAGCTTTGCGCTGGACTTGTAGATAAAGATAAATCTTTAGAGCAAATAGCCATTGAAGAGATAGAAGAAGAGACAGGCTATGTTGTGCCTTTAGATGAACTTCAAAAAATCACCTCTTTTTATACTGCTGTTGGGGTTACTGGAGGCGAGCAAACTTTGTATTTTGCAAAACTTAATGAGAAACAACATAAGTTTAAAGGTGGGGGAATTGGGGATGAAGAGATTGAAGTTATCTACATCCCAAGAAAAGATGCTAAAGAGTTTATGTACAATGAAAAAATCATTAGAACCTCAGGATTGATGTTTTCTTTCATTTGGTTTTTTGATAATTTTCCTCACTTAAGATAGTTTAATCAATATATATTTTTAAAATATCTTTGTAACTATCAACTCTTCTATCCCTAAAAAACGGCCACATTCTTCTAACTTCTTCAGTTCTTTTTTTATCAATTTTTATGATGGCTAACTCCTCATCCATTCCGCACTCATGCAAAAACTCTCCTTGAGGCCCACATACAAAAGAGTTTCCCCAAAATAAAATTCCATCAAGTAATTTTGAGGGATCGTGCTCTTTTCCAACTCTATTTACAGAGATAACAGGCAAACCATTTGCGATTGCGTGGGATCTTTGGATGTCTATCCATGAGCTTTTTTGCCTATCTTTTTCATCTTTGCTATCATCTTCAAACCATCCAATGGCTGTTGGATAGATTAAAACTTCAGCCCCCCTCATTGCCATAAGTCTTGCGGCTTCAGGAAACCACTGATCCCAGCATATTAAAACCCCAAGCCTTCCAACTGAAGTATCTATGGGCTCATATCCTAAATCTCCAGGGGTAAAGTAAAACTTTTCATAAAAACCTGGATCATCTGGAATGTGCATTTTTCTATATTTGCCAGCCAAACTTCCATCTTTTTCAAAAACAAAAGCACTATTATGATAAAGCCCTGCTGCTCTTTTTTCAAATAAAGAGGTGACTAAAACCACACCAAACTCTTTTGCAATGCTTGCCCAAAACTTTAAATCTTCTTCAAAATCATTTGCCAAATCAAAATTTTTTGGATCTTCAACTATACAAAAGTATGAGCTTTGATGAAGCTCTTGCAAAACAACAAGATTAGCACCCTTTAATGAAGCCTCTTTTATCATTGAAACTGTTTTGGAAAGAGTTTCATCTTTACTGTTTTTAACGCTATGTTGAATGAGTGCAACTTTCATTTTATCTCCTATCTATTTAGCGCTTCGCTATCTTCTAGCGAGTCATCATATGGATCTAAGTGTATATTTATATCCCAAATCTCTTTAATGTCTAAATTTCTAATCCTATCTTCAATCTTTTCTGTTGCAAAATGAGCATATAAAAGTGAAATACTAGAGTTAAAAACTAAATGGACTTCAACATAGTTTGTATGCGCAGATCTTCTAGTTTTGAAGTTGTGAAAGCTAGTTACTAACTCCTCTTCTTTTATAATTTTTTCAATATTTTCTACAATCTCCTCATCTAAAGCCGCGTCAAGCAGTATGTAAACCCCTTCTTTTACAAGCCCATAGGCTGAATAGATTATATATATGGCGATAAATAAACCAATGAGTGAGTCCACCAATTCTATGCCACTAAAATATACAATTACCAAAGATATTAGTACTGCGCCATTACTTAAAAGATCAGTTTTATAATGAAGTGCGTCAGATTTGATAACTAAACTTCCAGTTTTATTTGAGACATATTGTAAAAATAAAACTAAAGCAAAAGTTAGGATTAATGAAATCATCATTACCCATAGAGCTGCCCCAATATACGAGGTTTCACTTCCTAAATAAGCCTTTTTAATCGCACTATAAAATATGAAAAGTCCAGAAACAGCAATGATAGTCCCCTCAATGACTGCGGCAAGCGCTTCAATCTTACCCCTTCCATAGTTGAAGATTTTATCTGGCGGAGTTTCAGACTTTTTAATTGCAAAGTAGTTAAAAGCTGAAACTATCAAGTCTAAAACTGAATCAACTGCGGAAGCTAAAACGGCAACCGATCCACTTGCAATCCCAATGGAGAGCTTAATGAGGATTAAAATAGTAGCAGTTAATGAAGAGGTTAGAGTTGCAACTCTTTCTAAACTCATCTTTCTCATCTTTTAAACCTATGCATTGAAGAGCAGTGTAAGCTTCCATTTTGTCTTATGAAAACCTTTGCATCTACTCCAACTACATTTAAATTTGGAACTGTTTTTTGAAGTAAGCTAAGAGCCAATTCATCCTCTTTTGCCCCATATGTTGGCACTATCAAAGCCCCATTTACAAAAAGAAAGTTTATATATGTTGCTGGCAATCTTTTATCCTCAAAGAGAACTTCACTAGGAAGCGGGAGTTTTAAAAGCTTAAAAGGCAAAGCCTTAAGTTCATTTTCAAGCTTTTTTAACCCTTCATAATGAATATCATCTTTATTGCACATTTGATAAACAATGGTATTTTTATTTATAAATCTTGCTAAAGTGTCTATGTGAGCATCTGTATCATCTCCCATTAAATGCCCATTTTCTAGCCAAAACAGTTTTTTTAACCCAAATAAAGAGGTGAGTTTTTTCTCGATCTCATCTTTAGTAAAAGAGCTATTTCTATTTTGGTTTAGAAGGCATTTTGAAGTTGTAAGAAGATAGCCATCTCCATTACTATCAATACTTCCACCCTCAAGGATAAATTCAACTCTTTTGCATCTTCCTTTTAAAAAACCCTTCTCATGCAAAAATGAGACTATCTTGTCATCTTTGCTGCTTTGAAACTTATCGCCCCAAGCGTTGAATTTAAAATCATACGAAAAAAGCCCACCTTCATCTACTGCGTCAATTGGCCCATAATCCCTAATCCAAGTATCATCATAATCTGCTTTTAAAAATTCAATATTTTTAACGCCTTCAAGCAGAGCTTTTGCCTCTTTTAACTCTTTGCAAAGAAGAATAACTTTTTGAAATTTTGAGATAGTTTTTATGAAATCTTTAAAGGCAAAAAGAGCTTCATTTAAATATGGACTCCAATCACTACCTTTAAAAGGAAGGGCTATCAATGTGCTCTCTTGCTCCTCCCACTGCGCTGGTAATCTAAGCATAAAAATCCTTACAATAAAATGTGATTTTAACTTAGCAAGATGTTTTTGTCAAACATTCTTAGCTTTTGTGCTACAATCAAAAATAGTGCATTTAAGGGGGCTTTTTTGTTAAGATTTTTAAAAAGTTCAAGCATTGGGCAAAGCACAATATTAGTCATAATCTTTGCAGCTATTTTTGCTATGACTTCCGCTTTTGTGGTGATTTATAGTGAAAAAAAAGAGATGGATAGACAAATTTTAGATATGAAAAAAAGCTACTCTAAGGCTGAAGAGGAGAAGCTATTTCTTTTAAATAGTAGAGTCATTAAAGTAATGGAGCTTTTAGTAAATGATAAGCTTGTAGAAAAAGAGTTAAATTTAATAATTAATGCAGCACTTAAGAGCAAAAATAGTTTTATTTTCATTTTAAATGAAGATAAAAAGTTTTTATACAACTCTTCTAGCTTAAATGAAGATGATCTTTTAGAAAAAATTTCTAACAGTAAAAAAGAGGGGTTTTTAAAGTTAAATTTCAAAGATCAGCAAGCTACTATATATGTGAGTTTTTTAAATGATTATATGATTGGTGTGGGGAGTTTTTTAAAAGATTTAGATAGTTTAGTTGCAAATAAAAAAGAGGAGTCTCATAAAAAAATAACAGCTTTCATACTGAAAATTTCCACCTTAACGCTTGTTTTGTACTTAGTTGGGATTTTAAAATATAGATACCTTACAAAAGAGATTTCTAAAGATTTAAAACTTTTAGACAATTCATTTAAAGACGCTCCAAAAAGTTACGATTTCATAGATGAGAAGCTACTAAGTTTTGAAGAGTTTAAAGAGATATCTTTGCATGCAAATAAGATGATCGCTAAAATTAGAGAGAAAAATAGGGATTTAACACTTTTAAATACAAATTTAGAAAAAATGGTAGAGGAGAAAACTAGCGAACTAAAAGAGTCAAATAGATACACTAAAGAGCTTTTAAAACAGCAAGATCACTTTGTAAATAATGCAATACATGAGATAAATACTCCACTTTCAATCATGCTTACAAACATAGAATTACACAATTTAAAAATGCCAAAATCTCCCTATTTGACTAAGATTGAAGCAGCAGTTAAGGTACTTGAGAATATTTATGAGGATTTAGGTTACATTGTAAAAAAACAAAGAACTTCTTATCCAAAAGAGTTTTTTGATATGAGTGAGTTTTTAACTCAAAGAGTTGCTTACTTTCATGATGTGGCTGAGGGGAATGATTTAACTTTTAAAGCTAAAATTAAGCCAAATATAAAGATATATTTTAGCCCA
>JAAYLJ010000118.1 GCA_012521935.1 Campylobacteraceae bacterium
ATTGGAGTTAATAGCGAGCTTGTAAAAGTTGCAAACAAGATTGAAAAGATTGCACTAAGTGATGAGTATTTTATAAGCAGAAAGCTATATCCAAATGTAGATTTTCACTCCGGGCTCATTTTGCAAGCTTTAAAGATTCCAAAAGAGATGTTTGCAGTTATTTTTGTGATTGGAAGAACACCTGGTTGGGTTGCACAATGGATAGAGTTGCAAGAACAACCAACCATTAAAATCGCTCGCCCAAGACAGCTTTATGTTGGACCAGTAGATAGAACTCCAAAAGATGATTAAGCAGCTTTTGCTGCTTAATCTATGAGCTAGAAAAGAGTTAAGCAGGGTGTAGAAACCCTACTTAATTAGTACTTCATATCCAAAATCTTGCTCTTTTACCTCATAAATATAGTGTCCATCAAGAAGTATGGCAGCTCTATAATAACCACTATGATTTCCCATAGTAATGCTTTTAAATGCACCATGATTAACTTCAAACTCTTTTGTATAAAAGGCAGTATCTTTTTTAAAATCCAAAACTATTTTATATGGATTTGTAACTAAAAAGTTTCTAAAAAGCCTATCTTTTGTTAAAACTTTTAAGCTCTTTTCACCAACCTCAAATAAAATCAAATCTTCAAATGAGAGCTTTACCTCCTCTTTTGTAGAAACAACTTCTTTTTTTATACTCTCGTCTTTATTTTTGGGAGCTAGTTGCTCTTTTTGGGGATCTTTTGGTAAAACTAATGGCTTATTTAATATATTGCTCTCTTTGGTAATCACGATTGGATCATGCCAATCTATGCTCCTGTCGATTTCTAAGCTTTTTTCCTCTACGCTTCCATCTAAATTTTGATAGCCAAAAACAACATATTTTAAAACTCTTGCACTACTAGGAAGAGTTGTTGAGTGCTGATCAAAAGACTCTTTTTTTTCAATAACATTTGTCGCAACATCAAGTCCTTCAAAACTTTCTGCTGGCAAAAATGGATTTTCTCTAGCAAAAAGAGCAGCGACCAAACCAAAAAATATAGTAAAAAAAGCTCTTAACACCTCTACTCCTTATAAAGATCTGGATCTAGCTGCCTTAATTCAAAATATGTTTTTTGAAGCAAAGCATTCTCTTTTTTCAAAGCTTCAATACGCTCATGAAGAAGAGTTTTATCATTTTGCAAACCAAGCAAAACATCTAAAGAGCTCGATCCAAAGAGGATAGTTCCTATATATACACCAAAAATAACAACAACCAAACCAGTGATTAAAAATTTAAAAGTAGAGCCTCTAAAAAGATCAAATTTATCTTTTTGGGCCCTGTAATCTTTTAAATCTTCACTCATTTTTTGTAGATTAAATCTCCTAAATATTCGCTACCATCAAGCTCTAAAGCTATATCTAAAAGCCTATTATATTTAGCGTTTCTCTCACCTCTAGCGGTTGCACCTGTTTTAATTTGAGCAGTATTTAATGCAACTGCAAAATCAGCTATAAAAGCATCTTCACTCTCGCCACTTCTATGACTCATCACGCAGCTATAACCACTTCTTTGTGCTAATCTTACTGTTTCCATAGTTTGTGAAACAGTTCCAATTTGATTTGGTTTAATTAAGATTGAGTTTGCAACACCTTTTTCAATCCCTTTTCTAAGAATCTTCTCATTTGTTACAAAAAGATCATCTCCAACTAATTGAACTTTACCGCCTAGCTTCTTTGTTAAAATTTTCCAACCATCCCAATCATCCTCACTAAGTCCATCTTCAATTGAGACAATAGGATATTTACTGCAAAGTTCTTCATAATAACTAACAAGTTCACTGCTGTTTAAGCTCCTGTTTTCAGATGCTAAATGGTACTTTCCATCTTTATAAAACTCACTACTTGCAACATCTAAAGCTATGTTTATCTCATCTTTTGGCCTGTATCCAGCTGCTTTGATGGCTTCAATGATTAAACTAAGTGGCTCTTCATTGTTTTTTAAGTTTGGCGCAAAGCCACCCTCATCTCCTAAAGATGTGCTAAGTCCTTTGCTATTTAGCGCTTGTTTTAAGTGTTGATAAACTTCAGCTGAGGCTTGAAGAGCTTTGCCAAATTCATCAAATCCAGATGGGATTATCATATACTCTTGAAAATCTACACTATTATCAGCGTGACTTCCACCATTTATTATGTTAAACATTGGAACAGGTAAAATCTTTGCATTAACTCCGCCAAGATATCTATATAGTGGCATTCCAAGGCTTAATGCGGCAGCTCTTGCTACTGCCATAGATACTCCTAAAACAGCATTTGCTCCAAGGTTGCTATAGTTATCTGTTCCATCAAGATCTTTTAATAAAGAGTCAATCTCTCCTTGCTCAAATGGAGAAAGCCCCACTATCTCATCTGCGATTTGAACATTTACATGTTCTACTGCTTTTAAAACACCTTTGCCTAAATATCTCTCTCCGCCATCTCTTAACTCTAAAGCTTCAAGCTTGCCAGTACTTGCTCCGCTTGGAACTATGGCGCTAGCTCTTGTTCCATCACTTAAGATAACAGTTGCCCTTACTGTAGGATTTCCTCTACTATCTAAAACCTCATCAGCAAAAACATCATCAATATATATCATCACTCATCCCCTTCTTCTACTTCATCAGCGCCAGACATAAGCCCAGAGTTTAGCCCCATGGACTCTTTTATTTCCTCTTCAATCTTTGCTGCTAACTCTTTATCTTCTTTTAGTAGTGCTTTAGCGTTTTCTCTTCCTTGTCCTAATCTCTTGTCTTTGTAGCTAAACCATGCTCCACTTTTATCTACAATATCAAGCTTCACACCATAATCAACTAGCTCACCCTCTCTACTAATCCCCTCTCCAAACATAATGTCAAACTCTGCTTGTCTAAATGGAGGTGCAACTTTATTTTTAATAACTTTTGCTCTAACTCTATTTCCAATCTGCTCTTCTGCTTGTTTTAGTGTAGCGATTTTCCTAACATCAATCCTAACCGAAGAGTAAAATTTAAGTGCATTTCCACCAGTAGTAGTTTCAGGAGAGCCATATCCCATCATGCCAATTTTCATTCTAATTTGATTTATAAAAATAACAGTAGTATTTAGTTTATGCACAATGCCTGTTAGTTTTCTAAGAGCTTGACTCATGAGTCTTGCTTGAAGTCCAACATGTTGATCTCCCATATCGCCATCAATCTCATTTTTAGGAGTTAAAGCTGCAACAGAGTCAATCACGACAATATCTACAGCGCCGCTTCTAGCAATAGTTTCAACTATATCTAAGGCTTGCTCACCAAAATCTGGCTGAGATACAAGTAGATTTTCTGTATCTACTCCTAAATTATTAGCATATTTTACATCTAACGCATGTTCTGCATCCACAAATGCGCAGATGCCGCCATTTTTTTGAGCCTGGGCTATAATGTGCAAGGCTAAAGTTGTTTTACCAGAACTCTCTGGCCCATAAATCTCAACGATTCTACCTCTTGGAACGCCACCAATCCCTAAAGCTATATCTAGCCCAAGCGAGCCAGTTCCAATGGAGGCAATAGGTTCAACCTCTTTATCGCCAAGACGAACGATAGCCCCCTTTCCAAAAGCCTTATCGATCTGTTTCATGGTGAGCTCTAAAGCTTTTTTCTTATTTTCATCCATCGCCATCATTTTTTCCTTTTCTCATTGCAAATAAGATAAATTGTATCATTTTACATTAAAAAAGAGTTGATTATTTAAAAAGCCTGTTTTTCTGATGCGAAATAAGCAGTAGTTTTTGACTGTTTTTCTCTTTTAACTATAATTTCTATCTCATTTATGCTTTTAGCCATAGTTTTTGACTCTATAATTTCATCTATTTTTTTTGGTTTTTTGTACGCTTTATCATAATATTTTTCTAAAAGTAAATCCGCAGTTTTATGAAAGTTTTTCTCATTAAAAGATAGAGCTATCTCATCATAAAGCTCTTTTGAAATATATCTAGAAATCTTTTTAAGCGAGGAGAAAAACTGCTCATTTGAGATGCCCTCATACTCATTTACAATTCTATTAACCCTATCTTTTAAAGGGGTTTTTAGGTAAATTCTATAACCTTTTTTCATCTCATCATAAAAAGATGTGGGAATAGTCACTTTGCCAATGTTTTTGCTCTCAGCTTCAAGCAAAATAGGCTCATCTTCATTAAATCTTAAAAGTTCATGAAAAAGCAAGTTTTCAAACTGCGCGGTTGAGGGTTGGGGAGTTTGTAAAGCCCCAAAAACTGAGCCTTTATGGTTTGCTAATTCTTCAAGATTTATGCTTTGTTTAAACTCTTTTATAATTTCACTTTTTCCACTTCCTGTTGGGCCATCTAGGAGTACAAAACTATGTTTTAATGGTGTTGAAAAAAACTTTAAAATCTCTTGCCTATAAGCTTTATATCCACCAATAATCCTATATACCCTAAACCCAATTGCTGCTAAAACTGTAGAGATGGAGTATGATCTCATTTGCCCTTTAGCGCAGTAGATAGCAACTTTTTTTGCTGGTGTATGATTGAAGTTTTTTAAGTGATTAGATAGATTTTTACAGATAAAACTAGCTCCTAAAAGCTTAGCTTCAAAGGCAGTTCTAGCATGCAGTTTCCCAACCTCAGCTCTTTCTTTATCGTCTAGTGCATATAAATTTATGCTTTGTGGTATGTGAGATTTTTGATACTCAATGGGAGAGCGAACATCCAAAAGTAGGGGAAAATCGTCTATATTTTGTAAGTAGTGACTAACTGAAATCTCTTTAATTTGCAAGCTAAACCAATCTTAATGAAGTTAATCCATATTTTATCACAAATTTTTAAGCATGGCTCACCTTAACAGTGCAAAGATTTTTTTACTTAAGCTGTGTTACAATCATAAAAATATAAAAAGGAATGTTTTGCTAACAGTTGCGCACTCGCCTGATGCTGATGATATTTTTATGTATTATGCAATTAATTTAGGGTGGATTAATGATGAGGGGTTGAGGTTTAAAAACCAAGCCTTAGACATTCAAACTCTCAATGAAGAGGCCATTAAAGGAACTTTTGACATAACAGCCATAAGTTTTGGACTATATCCACTTATAAAAAATGATTATGCACTTTTAAGAACCGCGGTTAGTTTTGGTGAGGGCTATGGGCCAAAACTGGTTAAGAAAAAAGATAAAAAACTAAAGAAAAATTTCAAACTTGCTCTTAGCGGAAAACACACAACAAATGCGCTTTTATTTAAAATGGTTTATCCTGATGCAAAGATAATTTATAAAAACTTTTTAGATATTGAAGGTGCGGTTTTAAGTGGTGAGGCAGATGCTGGAGCTTTGATACATGAGAGTATTTTGGGATTTAGTGATGAGCTTGTGGTTGAAAGAGAGCTTTGGGATATTTGGCTAGAGCTTTCAAAAAAGGAGCTACCTCTTCCACTTGGTGGAATGGGGATTAGAAGATCTATGCCGCTACTTAAGGCTTCGCAGTGTGAAAAGATTTTGACTGATGCAGTTAGGGTTGCTAATGATTCAAAAGCTTTGCTTTCAAAAATGCTTTTAGAAAGAGGGCTTTTTAGGGTCGATGCTAAGACTTTAGATAAGTATTTGGACATGTATGCAAATGATGAGTCAATTAGCATGAGTGATTTGCAGTTTGAGGCTGTAAATAGGCTTTTTGAGCTTGGGTTTGAACATGGATATTATGAAAAAATGTTAGATGTTAGGGAGTATTTAATCCCAAAAGAGTATGAAAAACTAAGGTTTAGTTAATGGAATCAACCCTCATTGGCTTAGGAGTTCAAACTTTTAAAGTAGCGCTCTCTTTGGCGTTGCCTATGCTTTTAGCTGGACTTTTAGCAGGACTTGCCATAAGCATTTTCCAAGCCACCACACAAATCAATGAGATGACATTAAGCTTTGTTCCAAAGATTATTTTAGTAGTGACAGTTGTCATTTTCTCGATGCCATGGATGATGAACACTATGATTGAGTTTACGACAAATATTTTTAATATGATTCCAACCTTCATTTTTTAATGCAAAAAATTGTAGATTTTTCAAAATATAGCAGCATTAAAATTGGCCCAAAAGTTAGGGCAAATATAGTAAATCAAATTTGCGATATACCAAAAGATTGGCTCATCATTGGAGGGTGCAATAATACTCTTTTACCTCCAAACCCACCTCCTATTGCCATGCTTGGAGAGGAGTTTTCATTTATCAAAAAAGATGGGGATTTTTTACATGTTGGGGCTGCTACAAGTGGAGGCAGGGTGCTCTCATTTGCTAGGAAAAATAATCTAAAAGGGTTTGAGATTTTACAAAAACTGCCTGGGTTAATTGGTGGGATTGTGAAGATGAATGCAGGGCTAAAAGAGTGGGAGATAGGAAAGATTGTTAAGAAAGTACGCACTAAAAGTGGGTGGATAGAGCGTGATAAGATAGGGTTTAAGTATAGAGATAGTGGGATAGATGAGCTTATATTTGAAGTGGTTTTTGAAGCTAAAAGTGGGTTTGATGAAGAGCTTTTTAAAATGTTTAAAAACCTAAGAAAGAATCAACCAAATGAGCCAAGTTGTGGGAGCTGTTTTAAAAATCCGCCAAATGATTTTGCTGGAAGGCTTTTGGAAGAGAGCGGCTTTAGAGGAAAACGCATTGGAAATGTAGCTTTTAGCCAAAAACATGCAAATTTTTTAGTGAATTTGGGTGGTGGAACTTATGATGAAGCGGTGGAGCTCATAGAGTTAGCAAAAGATGAGGTTTTTAAAAGATTTGGAGTGCGGCTTGAAGAGGAGATTTTAGTGGTTAAAAAAACCATGATATGAAATAAACCTCTTTAACCATCAAAAGAGCTAATTAGGTATAATCTTACTTATCTGAACAAAGGAGCTTGCTATGCGTACAATCAAACTAAAAGTAAGTGATAGCATTTATAGCCACTTGATGTTTTTTTTAAAAAACCTTAAAACAGATGAGCTAGAAATTATAGAAGATGTACAAAAAAATGATAAAGATGATGAGATTTACGATATATCAAAACTCTCAAACAAATCTTTTGAAAACATTTGGGAAAACAAAGAGGATGAAGTGTATGACAAATATCTATAAATATGATATTGTAGTCGTAAAGTTTCCTTTTGCTAGTAGCTTAAAATATAAAGCTAGACCAGCTGTTGCAACTATCCAGAGAGATTCTATAATTACAAAATTAGGAAAATTACAAGATAATGACATTAAAAATCTTAACAATATATTAGACATGATTTGTTAAATCTGAAGGTGTTTAGCATAATTCTCAGCTTTTCATTAAGATTTCATTTTCTAGTTTCATTGTTCAATAGATAAATAATAAGTAGCAATTCTTCTCTTGGTTTAGGTTACTTACATCAAATTAATTTTTTCAAACTTACCATAAATTTGTGATACAATATGTAATACAAAAGGAGGTACCATGTTCTCGCTAAGATTAGATAAAGAGTTAAAAAAAGAGTTAAATGCTCTAGCTTCAAGACAAAACAGCACAAAAAGCAAGATAGTAAAAGATGCTTTAATTTACTATTTTGACATGGTTAAAAAAGAGACAAAAGAGCTTTCACCTTATGAGTTAGGCAAAGAGTTTTTTGGTAAACACGGAAGTAAAAAAGGTGATCTATCTACTACTTACAAACAAAGATTGAAAGAAAAAATTCATGCAAAAAACCATAATAGATAGCGGGCCACTGATAGCTCTTTTTGATAGGAGTGATGCCTACCATGAAAAAGTTTTGAATTTTTTAAAATATTATGAGGGTGAACTCATCTGCTCATGGGCAGTAATAACTGAGGTTTCACACATGTTAGATTTTAATCTTTGGGTTCAAATAGATTTTTTAAAATGGTGCGAAATGGGCGGAATAAAGATTTATGACATATCTCAAAATGAGCTTAGAGAAATTAGAAAAATGATGGAAAAATATCTGGATATTCCCATGGATTTAGCAGATGCAACTTTAATGTATATTGCTTCAAAAGAGAATATAAAAAATATAGTAAGTATCGATAGTGATTTTGATATTTATAGAACTTTAAAAAGGAGAAGTTTGAACAATCTGCTTAGGCAGTAGTGCCTACATAAAAACTTAGTGTGTTTAATGAAACTAAAAGAAATACAGACACCTAGCATTTTTTAAAAATCTTAACAATATATTAGACATGATTTGTTA
>JAAYLJ010000119.1 GCA_012521935.1 Campylobacteraceae bacterium
ATATGATATAAAAGTGCAAATCATAACTCACGATAAAGATTTGTATCAGTTAATTGAAGATGATAAAGTTTTTATTTTAGATCCTACAAAAAAAATGATAATTGATGAGAAGGGGTGCATTGAAAAGTTTGGAGTTGCTCCAAGTTTAGTTTTAGATTATCTCTCTTTAGTTGGAGATAGCGCAGATAATATCCCCGGAGTTAAAGGGATTGGGCCTAAGGGGGCAAAGACTCTTTTGGATGAGTTTAATTCTCTTGAAGAGATTTATGAAAATATAGAAAAAATCAATAATCCTAGAAGAAAAGAGCTGCTACTTGATGGCAGGGAGAGTGCATATATTTCTAAAAAACTAGCTAGTTTGGATGATTCGCTTGATATTTCAGATAGATTTGAAAGCTTTTTGTTTCCAAATGAAGATCCATTAGTAAAAATCAAAGATGAATTAGAAGAGTATGAGCTTAGAAGGATTTTAAGAAGGGTAGAAGGTAGTCCTTTATCTATAAAAAATGATGAAAAAAATGAGAGTTTTAAATATATTTTAATTAAAAATGATGATGAGCTTAAAAAGATTATATCATCCATAAATGAAGATGAACTAATAGCATTTGACACTGAAACTGATGGTTTAGATACAACTAAAGCTAAGATAGTTGGATTTTCTTTTGCAAAAGATGAGAATAAAGCTTACTACGCGCCAATAGCTCATAACTACTTAGGAGTTCCAAATCAAATCTCCAAAGAGTGCGCTAAATGGGCGATAGGCGAGATTTACAAAAAAAGAGTAGTTGGGCAAAATATTAAATTTGACTTTAAAGTTATTTTGAATAATTTTGGATTAACCCCTCCAATTCCATATGCTGATACTATGATCTTAGCTTGGCTTTTAGAGCCTGGCAAGCCAGTTGGGCTAGATGCTCTTGCTAAAAGATTTTTTAACCATGAAATGATTCCATTTAATAAAACAATTAAAAAAGGTGAGAGTTTTGCAAATGTCGATTTAGAGCTTGCCACTAAATATGCAGCTGAAGATGCACTAATGACATTAAAATTATATAATGAACTTATCTTAAAACTTGATCCAATAATGCTTGATTTAGCTAAAAAGGTTGAAAATCCTTTCATTTTAACTTTAGCAAAAATGGAAAATGAAGGGGTAAAAATAGATAAAAGATTTTTACAAAACTTGCTTGAAGATAGTGAAAATAGGCTTTTAAAGCTCACTAAATCCATCTATGAAACAAGCGGGGCTGAATTTAACATTAACTCATTTAAACAACTTGGAACTGTTCTTTTTGAAACTCTAGGTCTTCCTCCAAGTAAAAAAACAAAAAGTGGTTATAGTACAGATGAAAGCGTGCTTGAGGGCCTTAAGAAAAAACACCCTGTAATTGAGCTAGTTTTAGAATACAGAGAGCTTTATAAATTAAAATCAACATACATTGAACCACTTTTAAAGCTATCTAAAACAGATAAAAATTCAAGAGTCCATACAAATTTTTTGCAAACTGGAACTTCAACAGGAAGACTTAGCTCAAAAGAGCCAAATTTGCAAAATATTCCAGTTAGAACTGAACTTGGAAGAGCCGTAAGAAAGGGCTTTATAGCAAAGGATGGATATAGTTTAGTTGGGATTGATTACTCTCAAATTGAACTTAGACTTCTAGCTCATTTTAGTGAAGATGAAGAGCTTGTTGCAGCATTTAAAGCTAATAAAGATATCCACAAACAAACTGCCATTAAGCTTTTTGGAGAAGAGGAAGCTAGCTTAAAAAGAGCAGTAGCTAAAACAATCAACTTTGGGCTTTTATATGGAATGGGAGCTAGAAAATTAGCTCAAACTTTAGAGATAGACACTAAAGAAGCAAAAGGGTATATGGATAGCTATTTTTCACTATTTCCATCAGTAAAAGACTATTTTCAAAAGGTAATTTTAGAGTCTAAAAAGGATGGATTTGTATCTACACTTTTAGGAAGGCGTAGATATTTTGATTATGCAAATGCAACACCTATGCTTTTAGCTTCATATGAAAGAGAGGCTGTAAATACGGTTTTTCAGGGCTCAGCTGCAGACCTTATTAAGCTTGCCATGTTAAAACTTGATGAAATTTTAAGCGAAGATGCTCTTTTATTGCTTCAAATCCATGATGAATTGATTTTTGAAGTTAAAAATGAGATAGCAAGTGAGTTTGCACAAAAAGCAAAAGAGTTAATGGAGGGGATTTATAAATTAAATATCCCTTTGGTGGCTTCTGTAGCCATAGGAAAAAATTGGGGAGAGTTAAAGTAGTGAGGGTTTTGCTTTTTACTCTATTTTTACTACTTTTTACAGGATGTTCTACAAAAGAGATAACTCTTAATCAAAAGAAATTAAACATAGAAGTTTTAAACTGGAATCATTTTGAAAATATTTCACCTCCAAATGAGGATTTTTGGAAAGCTTTGCAGCGTAGTTGCAAGATGGTTAGCAAATTTGGAGAGTATTGCAATCTTAGTAATGAAGTGGAATTAAAAAGAGATTTTTTACCAGTTTTGATAAAAGAAAAAGGAGTAATGACAGGATATTTTGAACCAACTCTTTTTGGAAGTTTAGAAAAAAATGAGAGATTTAAATATCCAATTTATGGGGTACCAAAAGATTTAATAGAGATAGATTTAAGTAAACTTTATCCAGCTTTGAGTAAATATAGATTAAGAGGAGAGCTAAAAAATGGAAAAATTATTCCATATAAATCACATAAACAGATAGCTCAAAATGGGATTGACGCAGATGTTTTATGTTATGTTGAAGATAAGATAGAGCTATTTTTCTTACATATTCAAGGCTCAGGAAGAGTAGTTTTAGAAAATGAAAAGGTTTTAAACATTGGGTATGCTAATCAAAATGGGCACCCATATGTAGGCATTGGCAAAGTGATGAGAGAAGAAAAACTATTAGAAAAAGTCTCTTTGCAAACTATTTATGATTATTTAGAGAAAAATCCAAATGAAGTAGATGAAATCCTTTTTAAAAATCCTAGTTTTATATTTTTTACTATAAAAAATCAAGGTGCCACAGGGGCTTCTGGCGCCCTATTAACTAAAAACATAAGCGTGGCAGTTGATAGAGACTACATACCACTTGGCATTCCACTTTTTATAAAAAATGATAAATTGCCAAACTCTTGGGTAGTAGCTCAAGATGTTGGTGGGGCTATTAAGGGGGCTTCTAGGATTGATTACTTTTTTGGAAATCAAAAAGGGGCAAGAGAAAGTGCGGGGGAGCTTTATGAGAAAGTCGAACTTATTTTATTTCTTCCAAAGCCATTTTTAAAAGAGATAAATTTAATTAAATAGGAAGCTTACTCATAAACTACCGTAAGAGTTCCGCAAAAACTTTCATCTTGATAAAATTCAACTCTAAAAGTTTTTACCTCTTTATCTAAAGAAAATCTAGGAATAAAGTCACTTTTTTTAACCTCTATTCCATCTTGTGAAGCTCTATTCTTAGTGACAAATCCAATTAAATTTACTCTAAAAGCTGGGTCTTCTTTAACCATAAAGGTTTTTTTAGCAGATATTTTTTCACCAAATTTAACTTCAGTTTGAATTCCATCAACAAAAACTGTAGTGCTATTTTTTGAACATTTTAAATCAAAATATTGAGGATAAAGCCTAACTATGGGGATATTACCTACCATAACTTGTAAAAACTCTTTTCTATCCACCACCGCACCTAGTGGGTGAGTAAATTCAAATTTATTCTCTTTTGATTTAAGAGGTACATAATAGATTGCATTTTTAGAACCCTCTAAAGGAAGAGTAAAGCGCTCATTTATAACCACTTCACCATACTCTTTTATCAAAGTATCTATACTCTCTTTATTTAGCTCAAAATCCCTATGGTACTCTATTCCCATCTCATCCATTATGGCTTCCATGGATCTTAACTGGTAAAGAACTTTCGTATCAAGTTCAGATATATTCTTACTTGTCTCAATGGCAAGTGCTGGCTTTAAATGAGTAATAGCAAAGTAAGTAAGTGACATTTGCATCTGCTCATCTTTATGTTTAGTCTCTGTATTTTTAACACTAAAAGTGTGATGATCTATGGCTAAATTGCTCTTATTTAACCTTTGTACCATTCTTGAAGTTATCTCATCTAAGTTTCCAAATCTTACATCATCAATTGACTTTTGATCGATAATATAAGCTTGCCCCCAAGCAAGCGGATTAAAAATAGAATTCTCCCACTCATTTCTATAAAACCCATGCCCATCATGTAAGTTTATGACAAAATCAACTCTAGGATCAGTGATTAACTCTTTTATCCTAGAAACTGGGGTAAAGTCCGCATCTTTTTTGCTTATTTCGTGAAATTTACGGTTCATATCCCCATAAATTCCCCTTCTATTTAAAACAATGCTATCAAAATTTAAATTTGGAACTA
>JAAYLJ010000120.1 GCA_012521935.1 Campylobacteraceae bacterium
ACTATATCCATGATTTTTCTATTTCTAAGTAGGAAAAACGCCACTTTTTTATACCAAGCTATTCCATATTTTTTGCCAATATCAAATCTAACTTGCTCTATTAGCATATCAACTGGAAGAGTATTTGGACAGACACTCACGCAGTTTGTGCATAAAAAACAGCTCTCAAATATGTTTTTTGCATTTTTATCTAACTCTAAAAGACCTTTTTGGTAAGCACCAAGTAGATGCAAAAAACCTCTAGGACTTGTTGTTTCATCTGGATTAGATTGGTGGATAGTACAAACAGGTACACATTTTCCACACTTTAAACATGCGTCACTCACGCTGTTGTAGTCAAACATTCTTAAACCGTTTTGCTAAATCTACGCATATTTTCTGGTATCTTTTTAAGATAAATATCAAAAGGCATACATATATTTCTAATTAAAAGTGTTCCTGTTTGACTAACTTCAAGCATATTTTCATCTACAAACACTAATCCCTCATCGATAAACTCTTTTAATTCATCTATGGCATCTTTAAAGTAGTCAAAAAAGTTTATGTTAAATCTCTTTTCTACTGCTTTAATATTTAACTTAAAATTACTCATCATCTCCATTATTACAGCTTTTCTTATCGCATCATCTTCACTTAAAACAATGCCTCTATGAACTGGCAGTTTTCCACTATCGATTCTTTTTTCATAATCTTTTAAATCTTTATAGTTTTGAACATAGTGTCTTTCGCCCTCTCCAATGCTAGTTAGCCCCACTCCGATTAAATCAGCCCCACCTTTAGTGGTATAGCCTTGAAAATTTCTATGCAGCTCTCCTTTTTCAATGGCTTTAAAAAGCTCATCTTCAGGCTTTGCAAAGTGATCCATTCCTATCATTTTATAGCCATTACCTGTTAAATAATCTATGGTGTATTTCATAATGGCAAGCTTTGTAGCAGGGGAAGGAATGGTGGTTTCATCAAACTTTCTCATAGTTTTTTTCATCCAAGGAACATGAGCATAATTAAAAATTGCAAATCTATCTGGCTCTATTTGTAGAGCTAATTTTAAAGTGTTTTGAAAACTTTCCAATGTTTGCAAAGGAAGACCATAAATTAAATCCATATTAACTGAGCTTATCCCAGCATTTCTAGCTAAATCTACCGCTTTTTTTGTTATGTTTAATGGTTGAATGCGGTGGATCTCTTTTTGAACCTCTTCATTAAAATCTTGCACACCAAAACTAACTCTATTAAACCCTCCATCAATCAAAACTTTTAGCTGATCCTCATTAAAAAATCTAGGATCAATCTCACAGCTAATTTCAGCCTCTTTGTGAAAATTTTTAAAATGTTTTTTTATAAGAATTATTATCTTCTCAAGCTGTTTTGCTGTAAAAAAGGTTGGAGTTCCACCTCCAAAATGGAGTTGCAAAACCTCTCTTTTTGTATCTAAAACCTTTGAAAGTAGCTCTAGCTCTTTTTCCAAATACTCTATGTATCTCTCTTTTTTATCCTCTTTTGAGGTAAAAACCACATTGCATCCGCAAAAATAACAGGCACTTCTGCAAAAAGGTAGATGAAAGTAGAGAGATATTGGCCTTTTGCTATCTTGGTTTTTTAAAATCTCTTCATAGTTTTTATCGGTAAAGCTCTCATTAAACTCTGGTGCTGTTGGATAGCTTGTGTATCTTGGGCCTGGTTTGGAGTATTTGGTAAATATTTCAAAATCTATCATTAGTTGCCTTGTTCTTTATGATTCATTATAAAATCTTTTATATCTACAAATAGATTTGGATGCCTTTTTTTGATATTTCCAACCAATCTATCAAGATCAATATTTATGGTTTTGGCTCCATTTGCCTTTGAAGCAAGCTCTCTAATCTCATCCATAGCAACTGCCCAAACATCTTGAAAATCAACTGGGATATGTTGCCAAATAGTCTTTTCTAGTTTTAGGTTGAAGTTTTCTTGCTGGGTTTTTCTTAAACTCTCAACCATTTTACTTAAAGATTCTATCGAAACTAGGGTGTGAAGTTTTTGCTTTTCATCAATGGCAAACCACGGTTCAGCTCCCTCCCAACTTCCACTTTTAAGTGTTAGTTTTTTCTCATTTGGATTTTCTGTCTCTTTTATTTCAAAAACAGTTTTTTCCTCTTTATTTTTAATTCCTATGCGTTTTGCTATGGTTTCAATAGCTTCATAGATAGCTAATTCTCTTTTTTTATCCATTTTTACTCCTTTTATCAAGCCATACCATTATAGCTTTTTGTACATGGAGTCTATTCTCAGCCTCATCAAATATCTCTTCTTGATGCTCCTCAAACACCTCTTCGCTAACTTCATATCCTCTATAAGCTGGCAAACAGTGTAAAAATATGGCATCTTTTTTTGCCAAAGAAAATAGTTTTTTATCTACCATGTACCCTTTAAAATCTTTCAGTTTTTGCTCTTTTTCATCTTCTTGTCCCATTGATATCCAAGTGTCAGTAGTGACTACATCTGCATCTTTTATCGCTTCTATTGGATGATTAAAGTATGAGATTTTTGCCCCCGAATATTTGGCAAATTCATCTGCTTTTGCGCTCACCTCTTCATTTGGTTCATACCCTTTTGGAGTTGCAATGTTTAAATTAAGTCCTAGTTTTGCTACTAACATCATCCATGAATGGGTAATATTATTTCCATCTCCAATGTAAGCTACAAGTGGATTTTTATCTTTTTTATACTCAATCATAGTTAGATAATCAGCCATGATTTGAACTGGATGAAACATATCGCTTAACCCATTTATGACGGGTACTTTTGAGTATTTTGCAAACTCTTCTAAAGTCTCCTGCGCATAAGTTCTAATCATCACTTTATCAACCATCCTACTAATGACTCTAGCGCTATCTTTCATGGGCTCACCTCTACCTAGTTGCAAATCTTTAGATGAGAGGAACAACCCTTTACCGCCTAATTGATGAATGCCCACTTCAAAGCTAACTCTTGTTCTAGTGCTACTTTTTTCAAAAATCATTGCTAGAGTTTGATCTTTTAAATATGGCTTAAAATTTCTATTTTTTGTCTCTTTTTTTATCTTAATAGCTAGTTCAATCATCTCTAAAATTTCATCTTTAGAGAAATCTTTCAGTGTTAAAAAGTGTCTCATTTAGAGCCTTTATCGTTTTGTAAAAGTTTAGCTACCTCTTTAGCATGATAAGAGATTATTATATCTGCACCTGCTCTTTTAAAGCTAATCATAGTTTCAAGCAAAACTCTCTCATAATCAATCACTCCAGCTTTTGCCGCAGCTTTTAGCATGGCGTACTCGCCACTTACATTATATACACAAAGTGGAAGTGAGGTTTTATCTTTAACTTCTCTTACAATGTCTAAGTAAGCTAAAGCTGGCTTAACCATCAATATATCAGCGCCCTCAAGCTCATCTTCAATAGACTCTGCGATAGCCTCTTGTCTATTGGCTGGATCCATTTGATAACTTCTTCTATCTCCAAAACTAGGGGCAGATTCAGCTACATCTCTAAAAGGCCCATAATAAGAGCTAGCAAACTTTGTAGAGTAACTCATGATGGGCAGATTTACAAACCCTTCACTATCTAGTGCGTCCCTTAATACAGTTATCACTCCATCCATCATTCCACTTGGAGCTATCATATCTACGCCAGATTTTGCATGAATCAATGCTTGCTTAGCTAAAATCTCTAAGGTAGCATCATTATCCACACTATCTTTATTTAAAATCCCGCAATGTCCATGATCGGTATATTCACAAAAACAAAGATCAGTTATGACAAAAAAGTGTGGAAACTTCTCTTTGATAGCCCTAACTGATTTAGCCATAATCCCATGCTCGCAAAGTGCATCTGAGCCGATACTATCTTTAGTTTCAGGTATCCCAAAAAGTATGATTGCTTGAATGCCAAGCCCATCAAGCTCCTCGCACTCCTTTAACACCTCATCAATACTCATTTGAAAAACTCCAGGCATTGAAGAGATCTCTTTTTTAAACCCCTCTCCACTTTTAATAAATAGTGGATAAATAAAATCATCCATACTAAGATGAGTCTCTCTTACCATTGCCCTTGATTTTGGATGCATCCTAATTCGTCTAAATCTCTTAAACACTTTCTATCCTTTTGTTTGATACAATACGCAGCTTAAAATATCGATTTATAAGCTTTTTAAATTTTTAATTCTATTTTTTAGCTTACATAGAAAAACCGATATTTTATCATATTAGGAGTTAATAGAAAATGAATATTTTAGTATCTAAAATAGCTAACTTACCAACAAAACATGGAGATTTTAAAATACAATCTTTTAAAGAGGGAGAAAAAGAGCATTTAGTCATATTTAATGAACCTTTAAAAGAGATTCCAACTATTAGAATCCATAGCGAATGTTTAACTGGAGATGCCATTGGAAGCTTAAAATGCGACTGTCAAGATCAGCTTACTGCCTCATTGAAGTTAATTGGCAAAGAAGGTGGAATGGTAATTTATCTAAGGCAAGAGGGAAGAAATATTGGACTTTTAAATAAAGTAAATGCTTACTCCTTGCAAGACATGGGCTTTGATACGGTTGAAGCAAATCATCAACTTGTATTTGAAGCAGATGAGAGAACTTATGAGGTGGTGGAGTTTATACTAGATCACTTTGGGATTAAAAAGATAAACTTACTAACAAATAATCCAAAAAAATTAGAAGCTTTCAAGGGAAAAGATATAGTAAAAAGAGTTCCTATTAAAATTAAACCAAATAAATATAATGAAAAATATTTAAAAACAAAAAAAGAGCAGATGGGACATCTGCTCTAGTTAATTTTCAAGTCTTTTTTTATCCCATCCGCCGCCTAAAGATTTAATCAAAGATATATCTGCGCTAAGTGCACTTTGTTTAGCTTGAATGAGCTTAAGTTCTGCACTTAAAAGATCCTCTTTTGCATCTAATACATTCTTATATTCACCTGCTCCAACTTCATATCTAATAAGAGCTAGTTTAGCAAGTTCACTATATATATTTGTCTGCTCAAGAGCATTGTTTTTTGTCTCATAAATACTTTCTCTAACGCTCATCGCTTCATAAACTTCTACAAATGCTTGAGTGACACTTTGTTCAAAACTAATTAAAGTTTTCTCTCTAGCTGCCTCTTTTGTAGCAACCTCAGCTTCAACTCTTCCATAATCAAAAATTGGCGCTACAAGAGAGCCTCCAATGTTCCAATTTTTTGATTTTGAATCTATTAAGTTTTTTAACTCACTACTAGAAAAACCAAAAGCACCAGATAGTGAGATGGAAGGAAAATGTTTTGCTTTTGCAACTTTAATATCTAAATTAGCTGCTTCAAGCGCAAAAAGAGCTGCTTGAATGTCTGGCCTTTGCTCTAAAAGATCAGCATTAAGTCCTTCTGGAACAGTGATTGAATCGGGCAATCTATCTCCAAAATCATCACTTTCTTCAAAAAGCTCCTTTGGAGAAGTTCCTAAAAGTACATGTAAAGCACTCTCTTGCCTAACTAATTGGGTTTGGATTGAAGAGAGTGAAGTTTTAGCATTAGCAACAGAAGATTCACCCAAAAGTGCATCATAAGAGGTTATAAGCCCTAATTCATGCTTCTTTTTTAAAATATCTAAAACCTCTTCTCTAGTTTTTAATGTATTTTTTGCCATGCTCTCCTGAGCTTTTAGTGAAAGAACACCAAAATAACTATCAACAACAGAACTTACAAGTCCAAGCTCAATGGCTTCTTGTGTTGCTTTTGAAGCCATTAATGATTTTGCGGCTGACTCTTTAGTGTTTTTTATCTTTCCCCAAAGATCTATCTCATAATTAAGTACCGCACTTAGTGAAAAGTTATTTGAAACATATCCACCTTTTGAAACTTTACCATTTTGCGATCTGCCAATGCCGCCCTTCCCATCTATGGTTGGATATCTATTTGCATCTGCGCTAGCTAAATAAGCATTGGCTAAAGCTACATTAGCAGCAGCTTCTCTTAAGTTAAAGTTATGCTCTTTTGCTTTTTCAACTAGCTTATTTAAAACTGGATCATTATACATTTCCCACCAGTTTGAGTCTATTTTTACACTATTTGAGCTATTAGGTAAAGTTAAATTTGGCGGGGTTGGCTCTTCATTTAAAGAGCAACCGCTAAAAAATAGTATTGCAAATAAAACTCCAAAATATTTAAGCACTCTCATGCTCATCTCCTTTTTTTCGATTGAAAAATGTGTTTAATTTTGCAAGCCAGCTATAAAATAGTGGTACAAAAAATATAGCAATGGTTGAAGCAGCTACCATTCCTCCAAAAACACCAGTTCCAATGGCATGCCTACTAGCAGCCCCTGCTCCAGTGCTTAAAACTAGAGGAATTACACCAATGGTAAATGCTAAAGATGTCATAACTATTGGCCTAAATCTAAGTCTAGCCGCCTCAATAGTAGCTTCAAATATACCTCTTCCTCTCTCCTGGGCTTGCATTGCAAACTCTACAATTAAGATGGCATTTTTGGCTGAAAGTCCCATTAAAACTAAAAGTCCAATTTGAAAATATATATCATTACTTAATCCTCTTAAATAGACTGCTAAAATTGCACCAAGAAGTGCAAAAGGAACAGAGGTGATGACTGCTAGAGGCATTAACCATCTCTCATACTGGGCAGCTAAGATTAAAAATATAAAAATTCCACCAAAAACAAAGGCTTGAGCTCCTGTACCTTCCATCTCTTTTTCTTGATAGGATGAGCCTACCCAGCCTAAAGTAAATCCGTGAGGAAGCACTTCATTTGCTACTTCTTCAATGGCTTTTAGTGCGTCACCTGAAGTGTACCCAGGCGCTGGCTCTCCCTCAATCTTTGCAGCTTGAAAACCATTAAATCTATCAACTGTATCAGCTCCAGTTACTCTTTCATACTCAATTAAAGTATTTAGAGGGATCATGTCTCCTGTGGTGCTTTTTACATAAATATTTCTTAAATCTTCTGGATTTTCCCTACTTTTAGCTTCAGATTGAACATTTACTTTATAAGTTCTTCCAAATAGGTTAAAGTCATTTACATAGTGCGCTCCAAAGGTTGATTGCAAGGTTGAATAGATGCTTGTTATTGGAACATTTTGAGCTTTAGCCTTCTCTCTATCAACTTCAATATGATATTGTGGAGTTGAAATATCAAAACTACTTCTAACCCTAACAAGCTCTGGTCTTTGGTTTGCTTTTTCTAAAATCTTTCCAACATGAGCACCTAATTCATGCAAGGTTCCACCACTATGATCTTGCACATACATTTCAAATCCACCACTAATGCTAAGTCCCATGATTGGCGGTGGGTTTAGAGCAAAAAGAGTTGCTTCTGGGATTTGAGAAAACATTGCATTTAATTTATTGCTAATTGCAAAAGTACTCTCATTTTTATTTTTTCTCTCACTCCAATCTTCTAGGTTAATAAAAGAGAAACCTGAGCTTGTTTTAGGAGTTCCTGTTACTATGTCAAATCCAGCAATAGCAGTTGCTCTTTCAACCTTATCAACGCTTAGTGCCATCTTTGTCATAGTATTTCTAACAGCTTCAGTTCTCTCAAGCGACGCAGCTGGAGGCAAAGAGGTGATAACCATTAGTGAGCCCTTATCTTCCATTGGAACTAAGCCTGTTGGTACTTTTTTGAAAAGATCATAAGTTGCATAAGTTACACCAATTACGATTAAAAAGCTTATTATTCCATGTTTAACAACTAGTCCAACACCTTTTGAGTAAACATTGGTTGAAAAATCAAAAAACTTATTGAAAATTCTAATGAACCAAAAAGGCTTTGGTGTCTCTTTTTTCAAAAATACTGCACAAAGTGCTGGGGTTAAAGTTAGAGCAACAATTCCAGAAATGGTAACAGAGATGACAATAGTAATTGCAAACTGTTGATACATTTGGCCAGTAAAGCCACCCATAAATGCAACTGGAATAAAAACTGCACTTAGCACTAAAACAATGGCAACAACAGGGCCAGTTATCTCTTTCATCGCCTCAACACTCGCGTCTTTAACGCTAATTTTGGGGTCTGTTCTTAAAATTCTTTCAATATTTTCAATAACAATAATAGCATCATCAACAACGATCCCAATGGAGAGCACAAGTCCAAAAAGGGTTAAAAGATTTATTGAAAATCCAAGGGCATACATGCCAGCAAAAGTTCCAATGATAGATACAGGGATGGCTAAAACTGGAATTATGGTTGCTCTAAAGTTTCCTAAGAAAAGATAAACACCACCCACAACAAGAAGCAGGGCTTCAATAAAAGTGGTTATAACTTCATTTACTGAAATTTGAATAAATGTAGTTGTATCATATGGAGTCATTTGCTTCATTTGATCTGGAAAATCTTTTGAGAGTCTTTCCATCGCTTCATCTACTCTTTTTGCGGTGTCTAGTGCATTAGCACCAGATTGTAGATAAATTCCTATGGGAATCATATTTTGCCCATTTAAAGTTGCAGTTGCATCGTAAGATTCAGCTCCAAGTTCAACTCTTGCGACATCTTTAATTCTTAAAGATGAGCCAT
>JAAYLJ010000121.1 GCA_012521935.1 Campylobacteraceae bacterium
CAAAATCTACTACCTTCTTAGTACAAAAACCCAAAAAGCCAAAGCGGTATCTTGTTTCCAAAACCCACCTCTATCTCATCACTAGCGATAAATGAGTTTGGTATGTTTTTTATTTGAGTAAATTTTTTGACTCTGCCACCTACCTCAAAAGTGAACCTCTCTTCACAATAAAAATCACCTCTGCTGCTATAAAAAATCCCTTTTTCTCCTAGTGGGTCAATATTTTTATAGTAATTGTCCAGCTGATTTACAAAAAATGTCTCTCTCATATTACCTATATTTGGCTCTTTGGTATGCATGAGATTTGTATTTGCTAAATATATTTTTTCAGGTTTATCTATGTTTTTGATAGATAGTGAATTTTTCATTAAAAGTTTAATAAGCCCAGCATCATCCAGTCTTGCCAGATACTCTTTTAGCGTTCTATCGTCTTTTATATCAGTCATTTTTCTTATATTACTCATATTTGGCTCAAATGGAACATTTTTCATGATTATAGATAGGAGCATTTTTATTTTTTTAATGCTATTTCCATTTAATCTAGGATAAACACTCAGCAAATCGCTCTCTATCGAAACATTTATGTTTTGTTGCAGAGTTTGAAAAAACAGTGTTTCATTTGGCATCGATAGATAGTATGGATAGTAACCATGGCGGAGATATTTTTTGAAAAGTGGTATTAATTTTTCACCCTTTTTTTCTATGATTTCTTTAATCTTTTTAGCTATCTCTATATGGTTAACTGTAATATTTTCTAAGCTATAATTTTCTAACTCATAGCCAAAATGAAGCTCTAAAAACTCCCTAAAACTCATACCAACCATATTATATAAAATCGCCCTACGGCTTAAATCATGGCTTCCCTTATGTATTTGCAAAGCTGAACTACCAGTTGCAATAACTTTTAAATTATCGAACCTATCATAGATATTTTTTAGCTCAGCAGACCAGCTATCATACTTATGTATTTCATCAAGACATAGTAGTTTTCCACCATTAAGTGCAAGATTTTCAGCAATCTCACTAATGCTGTATTTTGAAGCGATTTCTATATCATCTAAATTTACATAAAGGACTTCATTCTCTTTATAACTACTTGCTACTAATTGCGATACAGTGGTAGTTTTACCTACTCCTCTTGGGCCTGTAATGATAGAGAGTCTATGGCTTAAATTTTTAGTTTTGATGAAATATCTGTGGTATTTTTGAGTATTTATAGCAATAAAGTCTCTACTTTTAAAAAATAGCTCTTCAAGCATAATTCTACCTTTTTATGTAATGCTTTACAATTATATCTATATTTAATATGTAATGCAATACATATTAAACTATAAAAAAGGGAACAACTCCAAGCAAAATGACAATGATGGCTAAAGTTCTACTAAAAATTGAGGCAAAACTAGCCCCTAAATAGGCTATTAGCATCCAAAGTGGAGTTTTAAACTCCTTTGCCTCAAAAACTCTTAATTCCAAAAACCACTCTAAAGAGTTATCAATCACCCCTCCTTGTCCTATTAAATGCAAAAACGCCATAAATGGATAAAAAATCCCAAAAACTATACTTAAGCCTATGGCTCCAAGTTGTTGGAGTGTAATTAACTTAAACCAAAAATGAACAGGGATAATCATCCCAAAAAAAACCCAACTATTTATTAAAACTAAGTGTAAAAGTTTTGATTTAAATAGATCTTTAAAATGATGAAGATATAGATATATGTAAAAAACTCCAAGCATAGAGAAAATAAAACCTACATTGAAAATTAATGAAGGAAAAAGTGCTACTAAAAAAGCTCCGCAAATGGCTAAAACTCCAAATGATACTACCTTTACATTTTTAATAAAAAGGAAAAACACAAAAACTGCCATCACAAATGAGCGCAAAAATGAAGGAATAAACCCAATCACCCAAGCATAAAAAAAGACTAAAGTAAGTAAAAAAAGCGTTAAATCAACTGTTCTATTTCTGTATGGAAA
>JAAYLJ010000122.1 GCA_012521935.1 Campylobacteraceae bacterium
AGAGCTTACTAAAGAGTTTTTAAAAAACTTTTCAAGTAAAGAGATGGCGGAGTTGGAAGATTTTAATAAAAACTTAACTCTTTCATCATGGATTTTCCTAGATCATAACACTTTGCTTTGGTTAAAAAGTGATAAAGCCACTACTTTAAAAGAGATAGAACACAATAAGCACAAAATCTTACTTTTTACCTTTTTTATTATCGTTGCTATTATGCTTCTTGCTATCCAAAGTTCCAAATTCATCACAAAGCCACTACTTAGTTTTGTGGATTCTTTGAAAAGATTTAGCAGCGGTGAGGATCTTTGCATTTTACCTGGCTCTTCAAGTGAAATATCTTTACTAGCAAGAGAGTTTAACTATATGAGCGACAAAATAAATACGCAGTTAAGAAAACTAAAAGAGCAATCAAGCATCATTAAGGAGCAAAATTTAAATTTAGAAAATGAGGTAAAAGAGAGAACTCAAAATTTAAATGAAAAGCATAATCAAATATTATCTCTTTTAAATAACTCTGGGCAAGGTTTTTTATCTTGCAATCAATCTTTAATGATAGATAAAGAGTACTCCAAAGAGTGCGAAACTTTTTTTGACTTGCCAATAGCAAATAGCTATCTTCCTGATAAACTTTTCACACAAGAAGATGAAAAAGAGAGTTTTATTAAGACGATTAAACTCTATTTTGAAACAACTAACCCCTTAAGACAAGAGGCTTTTTTATCTCTTTTAGAGACAAAAGTTAATTTAAAAAATTTAACTATTAGCATTGAGTATAAGCCCATAAATAGCAACTCTATCATGCTTATTTTAACTGATATTACAAAGATTTGTGAACTTGAGGATAGTTTAAATAAGGAAAAAGAAGTAGTTGGATTTATAACTACTGCCCTAAAAGATAGAAGAGCTTTTTTTGAAAGTTTAGATGCTTTTGATTTTGAGCTTAGTTCTATTCAAGATAGGATGGCTAATGGTTCTTGTCAAATCGATACTTTTTATAGAAAAATTCATACTTTTAAAGGGGTTTTTTCACAATATTCTCTTCCAAACTTGCCAACTGTCCTTCATGAATTTGAGTCTTTTTTAGCAAAAAAAGAGCTTGATAGTAGTTTGTTTTCAAGCTTTATTGAAAAAACTAATGAAGCAAAAAATAAAGATTTACAAATCTTATCTTTTTATCTTGGAGATGAGTTTGTGGAGCAAAAAGAGGTTATTACCATACTCCCTTCAAAGCTAGAAGCTTTAAATAAAAAGATTAAAAAACTACAACCTTTTTTTGAAAAAGAGATTGAGCCTTTTAATGATCTTCTTAAAACTTTAAAAGAGTTAGAATTAGTTCCATTAAAAAATCTTTTAAGAGCTTATCCTCTTCTAGCACTAAATTTAGCTACAAAATTAGAAAAAGAGATTGAGCCTTTTGAGATTGAGGGGGACGATTTTTTAGTTGATCCTCATAAATATAGTGGTTTTACAAAAGCATTAATCCATCTTTTTAATAATGCTGTTGATCATGGGATTGAAAAAGTTGAAGAGAGGATCTCTTTAAATAAGCCAGCTTCTGGAAGGCTTAGCTGTAAGATAGTAGAAGAAAAAGAGTATTTTACTTTAGAAATTAGCGATGATGGAAGAGGCTTAGATGGAGAGGCCATCATGGAAAGCGCCTTAAGCAAAGGGCTTGAGATACCTCAAAACATAAGCGAACAAGGGCTTTTTTTACTGCTATTTAATGATGGTTTTTCACTAAAAGATTGCGTTACAAAGATTTCTGGAAGAGGTGTTGGACTAAGTGCGATTAAAGCTGAAGTTGAAGCTTTAGGGGGAGAAGTTAGCATTAGTTCAACCTTGGGGAAAGGGAGTAAATTTAATTTTAAACTCCCATATACTTAAAATTTAAGGATACTAAATGAGTTATGTTAAGGTTTTAGGCTCAAGTGGAAGTAAGTCTAAAAATGGAGGAACTACCTCATTTTTTTTCTCAAACTCACTCATAATAGATGCTGGAAATATTATAAATATTTTAGGAGATGAAGCTTGCAAGGTAGAAAATATACTCTTAACGCACTCTCATTTAGATCACATAAGTGACATACCTTTTTTACTTGATAGGTTTTTTGAAACAAGAGTTAAGCCTTTAACCATTTTTGCTTCAGATAAGACAATTTCAAATCTTAAAAACTCTATCTTTAATGGCTCCATTTGGCCAGATTTTTCAAAAATTAAACTACCAAAAAGTGGTGAAAACTCTTTAATTTTTAAAAGCATTGAAGCGGGCAAAGAGTTTAAGATAGATGATTTTAAAATTTTACCTATTTTGGCTAATCACTCTTTGGGCTCTTTTGGGTTTGTGGTAAAAGATAGTGAAAATAGCGGTATTTTAATTAGCGGAGATACTTATTTAAATGATGATTTAACTAACCTATTAAATGAAGATCATTCAATAAAAACTGCCTTTTTTGAGTGTTCATTTCCAAATAGATATGAAGCTTTAGCAAAAACTAGCAAACACTTAACCCCAAAACTACTTTTTCAAATACTTGGTGGCTTAAAAAGAGAATTGAATCTATTTGCATATCATTTGAAAGATCCATATAAAAAAGAGTTAGAAAATGAACTAAAAGAACTTAGTAAAAAAGTAGTAGTATTAAAAGATGAAGATAAGATAGATTTATCTAGCGGCAAGCTAGTTCGCACTACTAAAAATGAAGATTTGTTTGAAAAATTTATGGATATAAATCTTCAACTCTCAAGTGAATTAAACAAAGATAAGCTTTATGAAATGATCTTAACTCTTACAAGAGAACTTACAGATTGCGACGCTGGGACTTTATATATATTAAAAGATGATAAAAGATTTTTAGAATTTAAAGTTGTTCAAAATGATACTTTAAATACTTTTTTGGGCGGTAAAGGTGAAAAAATACCATGGAATCCTCTGCCACTTTATTTAGAAAATGGCGAAAAAAATAGATCAATGGTAGCAGTTATGGCTGCACTTGAGAATAAAATTATCAATATAAAAAATGCTTATGATTCAAAAGATTTTAATTTTGAGGGGACTAAAAATTTTGATAAACAAACAGGCTATAGATCCTCTTCAATGCTTGTTGCGCCTTTAGTTAACCATGAAGATGATGTCATTGGAGTAATCCAACTCATAAATAAAAAAGGTGGCACTTTTACTAATTATGATGAAAGAGTTTTAAAAGCCCTCTCATCTCAAGCGGCGATGGCACTAACTAATACCCAACTCATACTAAGTCTTGAGCAGTTTCTTGAAGGGTTTGTAACCTCCATTGCAAATGCGATTGATGCGAAGTCTGCTCACACTTCCACGCATATAACAAAAATGTCTATCTTAGCTCCATTAATAGCTAAGTCATTAAATGAAGATGATGGATTTTATAAAGATGTAAGATATTCACAAAATGACATAAAAGAGATAGAACTCGCAGCAAAGCTTCATGACATTGGGAAGATTTCAATCCCAGAGCATATTGTAGATAAGGCAACAAAACTTCATAGATTAATTGATGCGGTTGAACTTGTTGGCTTAAGAAAAGAGGTTATAAAAAGGGATTTAGAGATTGCTTTTTTGAAAAATGAGTTGAGTAAAGAGGAGTTTGAAGCAAGAAGCAAAGAGATTGATGAGGATTTTGATTTTATAGCAAGATCAAACATGGGATCAGAATTTATGAAAGATGAAGACATTAAAAGGTTAAAAGATTTAAGCTCTTATACTTTTATGCTAAATGGCAAGAAGGAGTTTTTGCTAAAAGCGGATGAAGTGGAGCATCTTTGCATTAGGCGCGGAACTTTGACTGATGAAGAAAAGGGCATCATGAATTCTCACGCTAATCTTTCATATGAAATGCTCTCAAGTTTAGATTTTCCTAAAAAATACTCAAATGTTATGCACATTGCGGTAAACCATCATGAAAAATTAAATGGTACTGGGTATCCTAGAGGGCTTAGGGAAAAAGATTTAAAACTAGAAGATAGGATTTTAATATTAGCAGACATTTTTGAAGCTCTTGCTTCAAATGATAGACCATACAAAGGTACAAAAAAACTATCTGAAATATTTAGAATTTTAGATTTTATGGCAAAAGATGGAGAGATTGACAAAGATTTATTGGAGTTTTTCAAAAAAAGCCAAGCGCTAGAGGAGTTTAAAAGTAGATTTTTACTAAAAGAGCAACTTGATGTTTAAAAAGGGTTTGAAAAAGTTTATAAATTACTCTTTTTTAGCTCTATCAATCTCTTTTTTGTTATCTACTTTATATATATTTTTTCCAAAACTGCTTGATTCAATAGATAATCAAATAAGAGATTATCTATTTTTAATTAGGGGCGAGATACCAAATTCTGATTTAGTTTATATTGTTGACATAGACGAGCGCTCTCTAAAAACTCTGGGACAGTGGCCTTGGAGTAGAGATAAAATGTCAAAGATAGTTGAAAATCTAAATAGTGCAGCTGCAATTGGGATGGATATTGTGTTTGCTGAGGAAGATAGAACTTCTCCCTCTTTTGTGGCAAAAGAGTTAAATTTAAACACTTCATTAAGAAATTATGATGAAGAGTTTGCTAAAACTTTAGAAAATTCTGCTGTTATTTTAGGGTACGCTTTTGAGTTATCTGATGGAAAATATATAGGCAAAGATGCACCACAAATTCCTGCCATTTTTATAGAAAAAGGAAAAAAAGATGACTTTGCACCAAAGGCTTATGGAACTATTTTAAATACTCCTATCATTCAAAATAGTGCATACTCTAGTGGTTTTTTCAATGTTTTACCAGATCCTAGCGGGATTATTAGAAGTGTTCCGCTTCTCATTTCATATGATGATTTTTTATATCCATCTCTTTCACTTGAAATCATACGAGCAATAAACCAAAGTGAAAAAGTTTTGGTTAATTATGATGAAAATGGCGTAAAAAATATTGAACTTGGAGAGTTTACAATACCAACAGATAGATATGGAAGGATTTTTGTAAATTATAGAGGTGCTCAAAATAGTTTTAAATACATAAGTGCACTTGATGTATATAATGGAGATTTTAATGAAGAGGAGATTGATGGAAAAATCATTCTTCTTGGAACTAGCGCAACAGGACTATTTGACTTAAGGGCAACGCCTTTTGATAGCATTTTCCCAGGAGTTGAGGTTCATGCAAATGTACTGGATAATATTTTAGAAGGTGACTTCATACAAAAACCATCGTGGGCAGATGGGGCAAACATTGCTTTAATCTTCTTTTTTGCTTTTATCATAGTTTATCTTACAACATATACCCCGCTTTGGGTAAATCCATTTATTTTTGCTACTTTTACACTCCTGTTTTTATATGGAAATTATCTGATTTTATTTGATGAGGGAGTCATTTTAAACATTATATTTCCGCTTAATTCCATATTTTTGGCTGCTTTTTTAACAACAATATTAGATTATTTTGAAAACATTAGAAGTGAAAGAGCCATAAAAGCAAAGTTTGCATCTAAGGTTTCTAAAAGCGTTATGGAAGATATTTTAAAAAATAGTATTGATGGAAAATTTAAAGCCCAAAACAAAGAGATTACAATCTTTTTTAGTGATATTAGAGGTTTTACAAATATATCTGAAAAGCTAACTCCAAATGAACTAATTGGGCTTTTAAATAGATATATGGATCCAATGAGTAATATTATCACTAAATATAGTGGAACGATAGATAAGTATATTGGCGATAGCATAATGGCTTACTGGAACGCGCCAATAGAGTTAAAAAATCATGCGGATTTAGCACTAGAAGCTAGCATTGAGCAACTAAGAGAGTTAAAAGAGTTAAATAAGATATTTGAAGATGAAGGGTTGCCTAGAATTGAGATTGGGATTGGGTTAAATAGCGGAGAGGCCATTGTTGGGGAGATGGGAAGCGTTTTAAGAAGCGATTATACTGTTATTGGAGATACGATAAATCTTGGCTCAAGAGTTGAATCGCTTTGTAAGTATTATGATTCAAGGCTAAATATAACTAACTTTACTAAAAGCTTGCTGACCAAAAACTACACTTTTAGGTTCTTAGATTTAGTAAAAGTAAAAGGAAAAGATGAACCAGTTGAGATTTGGCAAGTTTTAGAAGAAAAGATGGTGGGTGAAAATATAGAAAATGAACTAAGAAGACACCATGAAGCCATAGAGCTTTACAAGTCTAGTAATTTTAAAGATGCTTTAAAGATTTTTAAAGAGCTTGAAGAAAAAGAGGATAAAACAAACCAAAAAATATATAAAATCTACATGCAAAGATGTAGTGAATTTATTAAAAATCCACCATTAAATTTTAATGGAGTTTATGAGCATAGTTCTAAATAGGCTACAGGTGCAAAAGCACCTGTATTTAAAAAGTGTAGTAGAGATTTGTTTTTAAAATGTATTTGTCGTATTTATATAAACTTTGATTTGAGTAATTGTCTATATATTTTCCATTTACTCCTAGAGAAAAGTTTTTATTTAAAGAGTGCAAAAGTCCTAAATCTAAGGCTAGTTTCTCATCTTTTCTTTTTTTATTGTAAAGGAGCTCCTCTTTTTCTTTATATTTATCTATGTAAAACTCAACTCCAGAAAAAAGAAGAGTAGTTTTTAAAAGTGGGTAAATATTTTCAAATCTTAAACTAGCTGATTTATAATCTACATTGTGGTGAGTTCCTCTTTTTTTATTGTCATTTCCTAAAGTTAAAGTTACAATATTTGTTCCAAAATCTTTAGTTAAAAGCGCTAGAGAGTTTGAGAGTTCATAATATGTCGAATCTCTAAAGTTATAATTTTTTTGATGAAAATCTTTTTTAATAACTCTTAATTTTCCTCTATATATTAAGTTTTTATCTATTTGATAATCTATGGAAGGAACTAATGCAAAGTTGCTTAAATACCCTCTTTGGTTTAACCAAACATAGTTAAAATCAACTCCTAAAGAGATCTTAAATCTAGGTTGATAATAAGAGATGCCTGTTCCTAAAACTATTAAAGATAGATCATTCTCCCTCACTCTTTCAAAATCTTGCATATACCCAACTAGCTTATTATCTAAAGTAAAATCCTCACTTAATCTATGTGTGTGGTTTAGCGAAAGTGCAGCTTCTAACACTCCACTACTTCTTTTTTCTTCAGTCTCAAAAGGGAGTCCAAATATATAGACATAATCATCACTTGTTGTATTTTTAGCATTTGAATCGTATCCATAACCTAGGGTTAGATTTGTTTTAAAAAAGTCTTTTCTTGATCTTTGATCTAGTGCCATAAGAGTTTTTTCAATGTTTTTTCTAACATTTATTGGCAAGCTTTCATCTTTTAAAACCTCTTTGTAAAGCACTCTTGCTTCATTAAATTTTTTTTGTTTAAAGTATGTTTGAGCAAGCTCAAGCTTTACTCTATCGTTTTCTGGACTATCTTTTAAAATCTCTTCATAAAGCCTTTGCGCCTCTTCATAACGGCCTATCTCATAAGCACTTCTAGCTAAGATAAACATACTACTTCTATCTAGCTTATCTTCATGTGGACTTAGCAAAAAGTAGCTATCTTGAAAAAGTCTATTTTGATAACTGTCTATTGCCCTTTTAAACTGATCATCTAAGTAAGACTCATTTGAAAACAAAAGCGTTGAAGCAAAAATTAAAATAAGAGTGATTTTTTTCATACTGTTCCTCATCTTGTAGCCTTAAATGTG
>JAAYLJ010000123.1 GCA_012521935.1 Campylobacteraceae bacterium
ACTAGATAGAAATATAAGTGTCGCTATTGTTTGGGTGATAATCCTCTATGCTAGGGTTAGTTCGTATAAGTGGAATATCTAGTTGTGGGAAGTTTTTATCATTGGTAACTATGACGCTACAACCACTATTTTTAGCAGCAGCATATTGAAGCAAGTCTTCAAAATCTGCATTAGTACTTTTGTCCATATAGTCATATACTTCTTTTAGGTCTCTCTCTTTTGTATAGTAAACTTCAAATAATGGATTGTTAAATGTAATATCTTTCATAAAATTAAATGTGGTGTTTCTGTCTGTCTTTGATCCTATATAATATAGAGTGTTTAAAGATAAATCATTAAACACAAATTTAGCTTTTTCATCGCCATATCTTAAAAGTAGCCCTCTAGTGTCTTGGCTGTTACTTCTTTCACTAGACAATATGTCTAGTAGAATATTGGTGTCTAAAAATACTTTATTTCCCATATTTAGCCATTCTATGTTGATTGTATTGCTGTTCTGCATCATCACTGATTTTTAAAGAACCTGCATATTTAGTAAAAAAGTCATCTCTTGCTTCTTCATATGTGATATTTTCTTTCGCTAGCTCTTCTTGATAAGCCTCGTTGTCTCCCACCTTTAACTCTTTTTTATTGCTTATTTTTAATGTTTCAAATAGCTTTATCAATAAGTCTATTTTGTCTGTTTCATTTGCTGGTATATTTATATTAAAATTAACTACATCTGCCATCTTATGTTCTTTTAGCTCTTCTTTGATCTCGTTCGTTGCTGTTGCCATTTTCATCACCTCACTTTATTTTTTTAATATAATTATAGACTATTTTCTACATACTTTGTGGCTTCTAATCTTTTTATAAAAAATATAACTTAAATTTAATTGAGCTTGAGGATAAAGATATACAAACTTTTTGACTTATCATAATATTTCAAATTAAACCAACTGCTTAAAAACTATAAAATATTACAAAAAATAGTATTTATCATAAACATTTACTATATATTAATTAATATTAATATATATTTACATGTTAAAAAATATGAAAAATATATATTAAACAAGCACAAAAATATTAAACCTTAAAACTAACTGTTTAACCTTGGAGGGAAGATGAGAGTAATAAATCTAATATTTACACTGCTTATAGCACTTGGGCTTAGTGGCTGTACAAAAGAGTATATGAAAGTACCATTTTCAGTTGAAGTGGACTTTTCTAAAAAAGGGACAGTTTACGAAACAGACTTTAAAGCTCCTTGGAATATTTGGGGTTCAGTCGTACACTTTTCACTATATGTTTCTTATTTTAAAATCTACACCCAGAAAACAGAAGAGGAGGGCGAAATAGATGATTACATAGATTTTGGAAGCAGAGGAATGGGGAGACTACCAGAAGGCTTAAAAGATAATCAATATTTTAAGTTAAAAGTCACTCTCACTCCACTTGGGTGGGCAAGCAGTGAGATAAGAGTGCACACCATTGATTATTCAAAAATAAATAGAGGAAAAACAAAATTTAGTTGGCTATATGAAGATGGTACTTGGACAAGAAAAATGTACCAAAAAGATGAAAAGATAGAGTTTATCATAGATATCCCACTTTATGATGGAGTGAGTGGTAGAGGTGGTAAATATATAATGCTTGCAGATTTGCAAAGGCTTAGAAACTACCACATAAGGGTTGAGAGTCTGGAGGATGTGGAGCTTCCAGAGGGCATAAAGATTAGATTTGCTATTGAAAGAAATAGTAGAAAACATTAAAAATAAAGGAGAGAAAATGGAAACAACATATTATTTTAGGGTTCACATAGAGTCAGCAGGCACTGAGTAT
>JAAYLJ010000124.1 GCA_012521935.1 Campylobacteraceae bacterium
AATATGGAAAAACCCCCTCTTTATCAGCTACAAAATCAACTCTTGTGGTCTTTCCTGGCTCTATTGAGACATGAAAATCAAAATTGTGTATGGTGAAACCATGAGTCTCATCTTGAGCTCTTTCAATGTTTGTAATGAACATAGTCACCTTATCGCCTTTATTTACGGTGATATGCTCAGGATTTATATGAGATCTTACATGAGTCATATAAACATAAACATGATCTCCCTCCCTTACAACTCTTTCTTGTCCAGCTAAAGTTCTATGTTCATGCTGCTTTAAGGTTCTTGAATCTGTTCCCATTGGAAAAGTTCTTAAAACTCTATCTTTAATTTTAGAAGCTCTAATAGTTGCTGCTTCATGTGGCTCTCCTAGAGGGATTGGAGCATCAACTAAAAGCTTCATTTTTTTACCGCTAATGTCAATTAATTGGTTATTTTGTGGATGGAGTGGACCAACAGGTAAAAATCTATCGATGGCTAGTTTGTTAAGTGCTATTAGGTATTTTCCTTGAGGATTAGTAGTCTTTCCCTCCATTGCTTCAATATGCCCAATATTGTAGTGGATATTTACTCTATCAAGTAGTTTTAAGTTTTTATAATCCCACTTAACTATTTGAGAGTCAACATACAAAGAGCTATAAGCTATCCCATCTTCTTTATCAAAAGTGTTGTGCAAGTGCCCTAGTCCAATCTCAAGCTGCCCGTGCAAAGCTTTTTTCATATCTAAAATAGGAATGCCATATGGATCATATCCCATAAAATCCTTATCATTTATCAGTTTTTCTATCTTTTTAAAATCAAAAACTGAAGCGTGAGTATCTAGCTTTCCAGAAACTATAATATATCTTCCATCTGGGTTTACATCTATGCCATGAGGAGATTTACTTGCAGGAAGCAAAAACAAAGCCCCATTTTTAACAGCAGTTTCGATTGAAATGACTCTATGGTCATTAATAATGGAGTAATTATTTTTATTCTTAATGAGCTCTTCAAGTTTTTTCCAATTATATATGTGCACAAAATCAGTATCATTTCTACTACATCCTGCTTCAAATGGAGGTAAACCTTTCTCTATCCCGCCAGTATAAAGCTCAGAGTTAAATGAGGTAGAAAAACCCCATCCATCGCTAAGTCCTTTTCCAGCGTCAGTTAAATCTTGCATATAGGGTGGAAGTTCGAGTGTAAAAGATCTATTTTTATCTATCTTTCCTAAACCTCTATCAAACTTCCAAAATGTAACCCCGCCTCTAAAAACATCCTTGTACGCCTCCATAGGATAATAAACATCTTCAAAAGGAGCCGCGTATTGTGAGCTTTCTAAAATATAATCTGTATTTGGAGTCACAAAAGTTCCCCCATGAGAAGATTTAAAAAGAGGATTTACTACAATTTGAGTTGTTTCAAACTGCCTTAAATCTATTACTGCCACTCTTGCATTTGCTTTATCATGCACAAATAAAAATTCACCATCAGCTTCTCCTTTTGTCTCAGATATTGCTGGATGGTGAGTGTCTCCCCAATTTATTTCAGTTCCTCTAACATTACCTTGTCTTAAAACAGCTCTTGAATCTTCATCAAATCCATATCCTTGCCAAGGCTCAGGTGTAAAAACTGCAATATATTTAATGATCCTCATTGAAGGAACACCATAAACAATCACTTGCCCAGATTGTCCACCAGAAGCAAAAGCATAATACTCATCATGCACTCCACTTGGATTGTAAACCTTAAGTGCTGAAATGGCATCTTCCTCACTAAG